>JAUWZD010000095.1 GCA_030615505.1 Spirochaetales bacterium
TGCTACGGCCACCGTTGCAGCACTCTTTGCTTTGCCCTGTGTGGTTTATATGGGAGAAGAAGACGTTGAGCGCCAGTCCCTCAATGTATTCCGTATGCGCCTGCTCGGCACGAAAGTTGTGCCTGTAGGAAGCGGAAGCCGCACCCTTAAGGACGCTATCAACCAGGCCTTCCGCGACTGGGTAACAAATCTTAAGACAACTCACTATATATTCGGTTCAACGGTCGGCCCTCACCCCTATCCCCTTATCGTCCGCGACTTTCAGCGAGTAATCGGCAGGGAAGCGAGAGAGCAGATACTAAAGCTTGAAAAACGACTGCCTGATATGTGTATAGCATGTGTAAACGGCGGGAGTAATGCAATCGGGCTTTTTTATGAGTTTATCAATGATGAGGTTGCCTTAATCGGTGTTGAGGCTGCAGGGGACGGCGTGGATACGGAACGGCATGCCGCCACCATGACAAAAGGCTCAGTAGGTGTGTTTCATGGAAGCAATACGTATCTCCTGCAGGATGAAAACGGCCAGGTTCATCCGACCCATTCGATTTCAGCCGGATTAGACTATCCCGGTGTGGGCCCGGAGCACTGCCATCTCAAAGAGACTCACCGTGCTGAATACGTGTATGCCACTGACGAAGAGGCAGTGGAAGCATTTCAGGAATTGTCAAGGTTAGAAGGAATCATTCCGGCTTTAGAGAGCGCCCATGCTTTTGCTCAGGCAAGGAAAGAGGCGCAGAAGATGCTCAAGGATCAGATAATAATCATAAATCTTTCAGGCCGGGGCGATAAGGACTGCAATCAGGTTGCAAAACGACTGGGAGTGAGCTTATGAATCGCTTAGTACAAAAAATGACATATATTCAAAAACAAAACCGCAAGGCTTTTATCGCCTACATCATGGCAGGTGAACCGCGGTGGGATGCTGCTGCTGATATCATTCTTGAATTAGAAAAAGCTGGTGCCACAGCAATTGAACTCGGGGTTCCGTTCTCGGACCCAATTGCAGACGGGCCTGTCATTCAGGCAGCGGCAAACCGTGCTTTAGCTAATGGTGTTACGCTAGCTTCGATTTTTATGCAGGTAAAGAGAATACGGGAAAACACAGAGATACCCATTCTTCTCATGGGTTACTGGAATGTATTTTTACAGTATGGCAGAAGAAAGGTCTTGGAAGATGCTAAAGAATCAGGCATCGACGGCTTTATTATTGCCGACCTGCCCCCGGAGGCAGAGCCTCATTTCTTTTTAAAGGCAAGAGAAAATGAGCTTTGTACAGTACTGCTTGCATCCGAGATTACACCTGATGAAAGGCTTAAAACGATTGTAAAAACAAGCACTGGATTTATCTATTATGTGCCTCAGTTAGGCATAACGGGACTTAATCTGCAAATTAACGATGAAGTTAAGTCAAGAATTAAAAAAATAAAAACCATGACAGATGAGCCTGTATGTATCGGTATTGGGGTAAAAACAGGGGAACACATAAATTTATTAAATGAGGTTGCAGACGGAGTTATAGTGGGCACACGCATTGTTGAATTCATTGAAGCTCATCGTGATGAAAAAAACATCGGAGCCTTAGTGGGGGGCCTAATAGATACGCTTATCCGGGAGAATAAGATTGTTTGACATGATTTGCATTGTGCAGCAAGACGGTGTTCTCAATCAAACTCATGAGAATGTGAAAGATGAGCTTTTTCTGGAGAAAGAAGGCACTGGAAAAGTATGTGCCTGCTGAGCTGATTCCCCGCTAACGAGGACCAAAAGTACCTCATAAACTTTAAGGAGCACTTCCAGGACTTTGCAGAAAGCTATGATGATAAGTATGCTCCCACATACGGACGATTCCGACTGGAGCGGATCACGGAAGTAGTCGAAAACTTCATGTCATGTGGCGATTACACTAAGGGAATCGCCCGAATACAATCCACAGGATGCCCGCAGGATGCCCGCAGGGTGCCCACAGGGTGCCCACAGGGTGAAACCAAAACCATGCACCAATCCTGAATGTAAGGAAGAGTTCTTTCGTCCCTTTAGTTAAATTGTAATATATTAGCAATATGGATTACTTAAAGCGGATTACTATCGACCCAGGCAAACGCTCCGGGAAACCTCGCATTCTTAGTACTCGTATCACTGTCTATGACATTTTATAGTACGTGGCTGGTAGTATGTCAGAAGAACAGATACTCGAAGAATTTCCAGAACTGGAAAAAGAAGACATCCTCGCGGTACTTGTATTTGCTGCGGACTGGGAGCGGAAGCTTGCCACTGTCAAGGCATGAAGCTTCTCTTTGACCAAAATCGCTCCTGGCGTCTCGTACAGGTTGTCTCTAAACGCTTTCCAGGATCGGCACATGTAAACTCGCCGGGCCTTTCTAATGCGTCAGACAGGGAGATTTGGGATTATGCAAGAGAGCACGAATTCAGCATTTGCTCAAAGGATACTGACTTTCGTCAACTCAGTTTCCTTTATGGTCCGCCTCCATAAGTAATTTAGCTACAGGTCGGAAATCGACCAACTTGGGAGATCGTTGAGATATTGGAAAGTCAACTGAACGAGATTATAGAGTTCAGGGATAGCCCTGAAGCACTGCTAGTGATACAAGCACTCCCAAACGATTGAGAAAAAACCAGTTTCAACTGATACCTTAAGTCCGGGGCAGTTTCAATTTGGGCAAACCTTTGTACAACTGCGGATCAGGGTGAGTGCTTCATTTACAGTAAATCCGGCCTTTATCATGATTCGCTGAAACTTCTTTGATTTTTTCCATTTCCTCAACTGTGTAGATCTCAATCTACAAAGAATATAGATGTCCAGTTTCTTGAATAGATATTTTAATTCTTGTATTCGAAAATAGGATAACCACCCCCATAGGTAATTGTTCAATTGCTGAATTAGTTGGTACATGGATAGTGGGTTGTTCCTTCGTGTTAGTCCTCTAAGGGTTTTACTTGCTTTTATAAAGATTGGAATGTTCTAAGAGACGAGGATTTAGGCCTGATGTGGGAGCACTTCGTTCTGAACGAGTTGCAGTCGAAATTACAGCTTCGCACACTCTTCTATTGGCGCGACAAGAGGGGTCATGAAGTTGATTTTATTCTAAAAGCTCGTTCGCAAGAGCCAACTGCTATCGAATGCAAGTAGTCTGCAGATTCCTTCGAACCGGCCAGCATCATTTCATTTTGCAAAAGATATCCGGAAGGGAAGAATTACGTGGCTGCACAGAATGTACGGCATTCGTTTACACGATTATTTCGGGATATAAAGATCGAGTTTTTGAACCTTAATCAATTGCTCGCCAGATTATGCAGCACGGCTTACTGAAAAATAGGGCGGTGCAAAGATCAATCTCAAAAGGGAAAATTTGAATCATACTGGAGCACATAAAATAAACGATACTATTAGGATACTATTGTAACCCGAATCTGCTCTTCTTTAGAAAACAGTACTGTTTGATCCCTGCTTTATTCGATTCCGACTAATGCTTTGATGTACTGGAGTCTTTCGTAGTAATCCTGTCGATCGCTTGATTCCTGAGACATTTTCCCTTTAAAATCTTCAATCGATCTAAAGCCGTGCTTTTCCATCCAGGCTTCAACCTCTTTCAGCATGACTCCGATCCGGTCAACCCCTTTCAAGAACAGATGCGAGCATACCTGTACGGCATTAGCTCCGGCCAAGAGCTGTTTAATAACACCTGCCGAATCATGTATACCGGTTGAAGCGGCCAGGTCACAACCCACCCTTCCGGCGAGTATGGCAATCCAGCGCAGAGGCAGATAAATTTCATCAGAAGATGATAAATGATAGCCCGGGATAAGTTCTAATTTATCTATATCAATATCCATTTGATAAAAACGGTTAAAGAGAACCAAAGCGGAAACACCGGCCCGTTTGAACTCCTCCGCCGTTTCAGGCAGGCAGGTAAAGTAGGGACCAATTTTAGCTGCGATCGGCAGATCGATCGTGCGGCTGACACTTTCAACGATTTCAATATATATTTTTTCTATATCCCGGGATGTCTGTTTAAAACCGGTCGGGATAAGAGCGATGTTCAACTCCAGGGCGTCTGCCCCTGCCCGAACGATCTGTTTAGCATAATTATTCCACCAGCGGGGAGAAATGCAATTCAAGCTGGCGATAACAGGAATCGAAATCTCTTCTTTGGCCTGCCTGATCAGCTCCAGGTATTGATCCTGTCCCATTCTCATTCCCATCTGGCGAACGTAGTCAAAGGCTTCCGGGTGGGTATAAGGCCAGGCTTCATCCTCCAGATTCTGAGTCTCTGATTCAATCTGTTCTTCAAAGAGGGACTTCAGAACAACGGCACCTGCACCGGCGTTTTCGCAGCGGCGGATTTTATCCACTGAATTTGTAAGACTGGAGCTTGACACGATGATCGGGTTTTTCAATTTCAGACCCATATAGGAGACAGAAAGATCAACCATAAAAGCCTCCTCCTAATAATGATCAGTGAGCTATCCTGAGCTTATAGTGAGAAAACGTTAAAATCAAAGAGCCTAAAAGTCAAGGGTTAGAACTTTCAGATAAAAAATTGATCAATGAACGCAATGCATGAGAATCTATTAACCTGGAGGCACAGTGGAATATACAGTAATTAGCGATACAGTAAACGTTGCTTCCAGGATATAGAAGCTTTGTAAAAGCCCTTCTTTCACCCTCCATGAGCAATGAATTGCCCAATCAGTTGGGCTGTTTTGCGTTTTAGGTCGATCTTCCTCAAAAAATGCACTCACCGTCTTGAATTCCCACCCCTCTGCGATTATAACTTTAATACCTGTGCTGACAACATAACTCCGCCTAACCAGGCCTTGAACTGGATTTCCGAAGTGTATAATAACACTGGTTCGGAAAAATCGAATGAAGATTTCAAAGGACAATCCCTTCTTGCATACCGAGCACTGGAACGCGGATAATATTATTGCTTTGCTGAATAAATACCGTGATCTGGGGAATAACTGGTATGAAACACTCTTTAGCAACATCTACGCAGGAAGCGACATTCTCATTTGGAGAAGACTGATCATGAAAGTACTTGTAATAAACAGCGGAAGTTCATCCCTTAAATATGAACTTTTTGATATGAAAAGCGAAAAATCGTTGTTTTTCGGAAAGTGTGCTACCGATTGGGTCAGAAGCGTACAAGTAAGCGATCGTCCCTGTTTGTTTACCCTTCCCAGATGTACCGTTTGATTCGATGCTGTAACCCATGGAGCCGCACGCAGATATAAACAGAACTTCTTGACAGTGGGAAACCGATCCACCGTGACGATATCTGTCATAAGCGCTGTGGCTGAATGGCAGATCGGTTCAATCTGTGTATTGAAAAAAGTAATTGACCAGACGTGCCGATTTCCTATAAACTATACGTATGATAGATGATTATGTGAAACTGACCTTGCGGCTTGATAAAGCGGTAATAAGGCAAGCAAAGGAATATGCAAGAAAACACAACCGCAGCATCTCGAAACTTGTCGAGAACTACTTACGCTTCATAACCGGCCCGGCAAATAGGGAAGATGTGACCGACACGCCTATAACGAACCAGCTTGCGGGTATACTCAAAGGTAAAGCCGAACTGGATTCAGAGCATTACGCGGAATATCTAATAGAGAAGTATAAGTGAAACGCAGAGCTTTTGTGGATACCGATGTCATATTGGACCATTTATACGAGAGAAGGCCTTTTTCACAAGAGGCCTTCAAGCTTTTTGCGTTAGCTGAGAATGGCAATATTGAACTGTTTGTCTCGGTCCTTAGCTTCTCGAATATCTACTACATTCTTAGAAGGCTGTTGTCTTCCTCCGAGTCTGTAACTGCTATACGAAAGCTTAGGATAATCGCGAAAGTTCTACCGGTTAATTCAGAAACAATAGATGTGGCTTTGGAATCAGGTTTTAAGGATTTTGAAGATGCAATACAATACCTTACAGCTGTGAGAGCAAAGCTTGGCGTCTTGATAACACGAAACACTAAAGACTACAAAAAGGCTTCAATATGTGTTTGCACACCCAAAGAATATATGAGCATGCTCCGAGATACAAGGAGTTCTCCGGAGAATAGGAAGGAAAAGAAATCTAACTGCGCTACCAAAAAGAATAATAAACAAGAGGGGCTATAACATTAGTAAGGAAAAACGGCGTATAACTTTTTGTTCATTAGACGACCTTGGCCCCGATTTGATATTATGAGAATTGGATCACAACCATGGATCAGGAGTTTATCCATAAAATTGAAAACATACACGGCCAAAGCGATGTGGTTTTTCGCATAGACCATAACACATATTTTAAGCACGTAGATGGCTGTACCATTATACGTTACGTCTTCTCCGCAGACCAGACCGTTGAGCACAAGCTTGGAACAATCGAAGACCTATGCGAGGGTAACATTCCCTTTGACTCGTCAGATGATGACTGGACAGACAAGTACTTGCCCCTTCTTATGTCCATTGAGTCTGCTATAACCAGAGTTCACAAACTCAATCCGGACCTTAAAGATAAGGCAGTTATTGCCGTCCTGGAGCGACTCGTCGTCAAACCAGATATTAATTTACAGAGCCAGCTAGCCGAGGCTATTCAAGATCATATTAAACTGTGTCTGGCTACGAACAGTTACTCCAAGAGAGAGTTGGCTGGGTGCCTGAAAAAGGTTCTGAGATCGGTTAAGCGGCATCACAGAGTTGATGGACCAAAAGGATACCTGGATTTTATTAAGGACAAAATTTGAGGATCTTGGGACCAACGTCGTTTAATTATCGTTTCCAGTATCCATACTGGTTTCAAATGCCCTTTAAATTGAAATCAATTTTGGATAACAGTGCCTATGAATTTCTAAATTATGCCGCTGAACAATATCTGGCAGTACACGATCAACACCCTCTTTAAGATGGTCCACTGGGACGAGAAGCGCTGCAGCGGCTGCCTGACCTGCTACGAGGTCTGCCCGGTGGGCTGCTGCCGGTCGGACCCGGTGATAAAAAGATCCGTCCCCCCGATCAGGCCAACTGTGTGGCCTGCGGCGCATGTGTGCTGTAGTGTCCTGAAGGGGCATTGACATTGGATACTTGAGATGCAGGCAACCGCTACCTCAATAAGTGGCAAAAATTAAGGACTATTACTGATCCTTAATCCCCGAGCAATCCGCCGATACTAAAGGACGAACTGCTCCTTCCGGATGTTCTTGAAATCATGAAAGGCCTGAGAGCTGCAGCTAAGTTCGCTACTGTCATTGACTGCAGAATCACGTGACCGGGTCCCTTTAATGTAGTTAAAAAGATGCCCTCTCCTCCGAATAGCATGCTCTTTACATTTCCCGCCAGTGTAATGTCGTAATCCACTGTGTTGTCGAATCCTACAACGGAGCCGGTATCCACCTTCACAACTTCTCCAGGTGAGAGGTTCATTTCTACAAAATCACCACACGCATGAATAAATACCGTTCCATTACCACTCAATTTTTCAAGGATAAATCCTTCTCCGCCAAAAAATCCCGCTCCTAACTTCTTTGTAAATGCAATATCGAGGTCAACACCACTCTGAGCGCATAAGAAAGCGTCTTTCTGTGCAAGGAATTCATTACCTTTAAGTTCAATCGCTTTTATTTTTCCCGGTATGTTGCCGGCAAAAGCTACAAATCCGTCACCATTGGGCGTAAAATTAGTCATAAAGAACGATTCACCGGCAATCTTGCGCTTAATTCCCTTTAGAAAACCGCCCTTTGCCTGTGCATTCATCTGCATGTTATCACTCATGTAGATCATCGAACCGGCCTCTCCGTAAACTGTATCTCCGGAAGACAATTTTACAACCACCATCTGGAGATTATCCCCTATTATTTCATATTCCATACCCACGACCCCCTCTTAAACTTATATCAGAGGATATTCCGAAAATCAAGGAAATGAAAGGAAATACCGGTGAATTACAAGGATATTAGACTAAATCTTGAATTTAGTGCTGATATCGCTGCCTGAAGATAAAGTTCTAATAGAATTGAAATACATTGACAAACTCTTACCTATATACTATAAACAACTGATCACTTATTTATATTAACCCATATAAACCTTGGAGTATTGATTAATTTTAATGCTGAATCTTATCCGCATTTTAAAATCTCATATGAAATTGTTTCAAGCATTGAAAAAGATGAGAGGCTCTAAGGAGATAGTTAATGAAAATAGGCAATATAGAATTAGCTGAGTTGGCTTTCGCATGTTATGTGTATAACCTCTTTACAAACTTTGATAAGTCTTATACGGATTTTATGAACAGGATTAATGGATCCTTAGATTTAGGTAATTCAGAACATCGCAGAGAGCTTATCAGCTGGCTGAATAAATGGGGCTGCCGGCATTTTGCTCAGGAATTTCTTGATACTGCCTCCAAATCATTATTTGATTGGTACTGCAGTTACTCTTCGACCCTTATGGATTGTAATGAAGATATCCTGGAGCTAAATGATCGAGAACTGGAGGTATTGGGAGATGCTTTTGATAATTTATCCAAAAGATTGGCATCCTACAGGGGGAATAATATACCTGTAAAGATAGGGCCTACAGGTGCGTCTAAAATTCTATTTGTCCTGAGACCTAATGCACATCCCACATGGGATGTGCCTGTTCGAAATCATCTCCATTATAAAGGGAATAAACAATACTATATCAAGTTTTTAAAGCATGTTAAATACTCCCTTGAGAATATTGGCAAACAATGCTTAAAACATGGCTTTACATTATCTGATTTACCCAAACGAATAGTGAGGAAAAAAGCAAGCTTGCCCAAACTGATAGATGAGTATTATTGGGTGACAATAACTAAAAAATGCAGACTACCTGATCTAGAAACTTTAAAGTTCTGGTACAGCTGGAGAAAATAACCTTAATCACAAAATCTGCACTAGCAATTTTACCCAGATCATATCCACTGGTTTGTACCTATATCTTTATTTGAGTCCTTATAGTTTCTACTCAAGAATTTGTCAACAAAAAATTGACATCTCGTTGTGCGCTCAATTGCAAAATACTAAATAGGAACAACCTTCCAGGTAGTGATGAGCCATTGGCGCATGGGACAGGGGAAAGACCTTGTCGATCCGCACAGAGCTGATCAAATACAGCTACAGGATTGTTCTGGCAGGGATAACAGGTTTCCTTCTGTTTCAGGTCCTATTCCGGCTTTTAGGTCTTGAAGGAGTACCGGACCCTTTAAGCGCCCTATTAAGCGGAAGCTTTCTCTACGGGATCATGTTCATGGCCACCGATACGGGAAGATGGATTTACGGCGCTATGATCGGTATACTTACCTCATTAATCAGAACTTTTTCTGCCTGGCCTGAAGGAATTACCTTCGCCATACTACTAGCCAATATGTTCGCCCCGCTTATAAATAACAGCCCTGTTTATATCCATTGTATCGGGTATCTACCTGGCTACTAAAGACACGGTAAAATTGAATGAATCCCTCTTCCTTAAAAGAGCGGTCCTCTATTTAGCCGCCATACTATTTCCACAAAGAGGCACCGATATTGACCGGATCTACAGATCCAGGGTCCGGGGAAAGCGAGGTCCCTTTGTGATGGTTCCGGAAGGCACGGCAGAGCGTGAATATGAGCTGGATGCCATTACCGGCGCCACCCGCACCTCGAATTATGTGTTGGATATCATCAATGGTGTGGTGAAGGATGTTCAGGACATTGTGGCAGATTAAGGATAAGGAGGAAGAATGACCAAAGGAAAGGTGAAAAGAGTCTTTCTCAATTCTATAGGCCAGGATAATCCGGTATTCGCCCAGATCCTGGGCATCTGTTCTACACTGGCTGTAACTAATGTTCTCAAGAACACGGTTGTTATGACCATGGGGGTTATTCTTGTAACATCCCTCTCTAATTTTACAGTTTCACTTTTAAGAAAAGCAATTCCGCCAAGAATCCGAATGATGGTGGAAACATTAATCATTGCTTCCTATGTCATTATTGTGGAAATCATGCTTAAAGCCTTTGTTCCTGACATATGGCGCCGGCTTGGACCCTATGTCGGACTGATCATTACCAACTGTATCATTATGGGAAGAGCTGAGGCCTTTGCCCTGTCCAATCCCCCGGGTCTTTCCCTTGTAGATGGGCTTACCATGGGCCTGGGGTATTCTTACGTACTGCTGATAATTGCCTTTTTCAGAGAGCTTTTAAGATCGGGCACAATATGGGGTATTAGTGTCCTTGGCGGCTGGTGGACCAACTGGTCGATTATGGTCATGCCCCCCGGAGCCTTTTTTATGCTGGCTGTTTTTATCTGGTGGGTTAAAGGAATGGCACTCAAGGAGAAGAAGCAATGAACAGCGCAGTCTATCCTCTGGCCGTATTTTTTGCTGCGGTTTTTACTAACAATATTCTCCTGTCCAATTATCTGGGTATGTGCTCCTTCCTCTCTGTTTCCCGTGAGTTGAAGACCTCCCTGGGTCTGGGTGCAGCCGTTACATTCGTTATGGCCGTTACCAGTCTGCTGAACTGGCTTGTATACCACTACCTTTTAATACCCCTCGATCTGGAATATCTCCGGTTTATTGTATTTATCATGGTTATCGCCGCCTTTGTGCAGCTTGTAGAAATGAAGCTTCCCAATTTCACCTTTGTTCCCGCACTTTCAGAACCAAAACCAGAGGATAACTGGGAGGGAGAAACCGGTCTTATTACTGATATTGTAACCAGAAATCTGTTCTCCGGGGAAAATGTGGAAGCCTATCTCTGCGGGAGCCCCGGAGTGATTACACTGCACGGCTTTCTTGGAACGGACACCAGAAATCTGGTCGACATCCTCATAGATGATGATGCAAAGACAAAGAGAATGGGATTAAGTCATGAACGGATATCCCGGCGTATGGAAGTCCTTCGTAAATCGGGACTGCGGGTACTGGGAGAGTTTATCAGTATTGAGCCCCATTTTGAGGTGAAGGTTGACACTGTTCGCGGGAAACTCCCCTGCCCCTTTGGACATCCGGGTATTTTCCCTAAAATTAATACAACAGTAAGAAACCTTCATATAAAGCGTGAGATTACCTACACTGATTTGAACATCCACTTGATCGGCGCCCATGGCTTTTACGAGGGAAAGGGCTCGCCTTTTCGTATTGAGCCTCGAAATCTGGTTGAAGTACTGGAGATTGAGGCTGAAGAATGATCTACCGTTTTTATATATTTTTGGGCATGTGTGTGGTATAGCAAATAATCTTATTTCCTGAGATATCCCAGTTTTTCCGGGAGAGTCAGATTGTTTCCGAAATAATCCTCCCCATAGCCATGCTCAGCCAATAATTTGATATCTGCCAGTACTCTCGTATCCCCTGAGAAAACGACATTAATATCGAGCTCTATATCTATTTTCCCCATGGATAGAAGTTTTGTCATGGTACGGATAGCGCATTGGTGAATTGTCTCATGCTCAAGGGGCTTTATGTCTTGTAAAAGATAATTACGCTCATAAATTACCAGCTTACTTTGTTGGTAGAGGGACTGAATAATTCGGTTAATGGCGGAGAGTATATCAGCTTTTAAGCAGTTACTGGCCACGGTCAGCATTTTCTCCACTTCTTCTGCCAGAAAGCGCCTCTTTTGGGCGTTGAGCTTTTCATTGGCGCGAAACAGATCCAAGGTAATTGAAGCATCGTACGTCTCTTCCTCTAATTTCATGCGAACACGACTGCCGTAGTGATTTACAATCCTGGCAATCAGGGTTGAAGGCCGGACGTGGAAGCCCCTGTACCTCGGTACGCATACCACAATGCGGCCTTTCTTTGCATAATGCTTGAGCATTGAATGGCAGAGGCTCCGGGCTTTTTCAAGATACTTGTATGTGAATGCCAGGGAATATTCTATTAGGATTTCTAAAAGAGAATTGTAATCGATAAGGGGGGAGGAGGTGAGCACATGCCGCTCGCAGTAATGGGCAAGGGCAGTAGCTGTCTCAAGGAGATGAAAGATCACCGTGATATGCCCCCGCAGTACCGGTAAACCTTGATCCAGAGATTCGACATTTGAGTCGGAGATATAGGTATCGTAGAGAGATTGAAGATTGTGAAATTTCTGCTCCAGATCTCGTAATTTTTCCTCGCTTATGGGATCGGGGATGCACCCGGCATAATCCTCTTTCTGCCTATTTTGAAAACTGTGAAGAAACCTGCCTTCTTCAGCCAGGTTTAAAAATGCGGTAGCCAGGTACACAACCGTTTCCTCCGGGGAGGAAATACTGCGGTTGGTACGATCCGCAGGAAGATGCCCGAGCGGAAATTCTTCTTTGAAATTATCCCCACACAGCTCGGTCTCAGGCAGGGGAATTTTCAAGGTTTGGGACTCTTTAATAATTCTATTAATCAGCTGGCCTATGATGTTACAGGTAAAATGAAATGCATATTCAGTTGCTCCGGCGAAATCTTTATCGATGGGAAGCAAATTGTAGCCTGGCATGAAGCGCCGGATATGCAGAATGATATAAGCTATGTTGGAAAAAAGCTTAATGGCTGCTATTATCTGTCTGAACGGATACCAGCACAGGTTTTTGCGTACACCATATGCATCGAGTATTTCTTCTATCTTGGTGGCTTCGGAGAGAAGGTCTCCTAAGAGCGGCCTGCTGAAACATGCCCTGTTTGCTTGAGCCCGTTTTATATACTGAGCCAGGCAGAGCAGCTCCTCCGCTTTACTGCCGAAAAGACAAAGAAATTTATCTGCATTTATTTCGGGGCCAATGCTCATGCTCATACACTATTAATTTATCTGAGTGTGTCCAGACTTTGTCAAGAGGCTCATTCCAACTATCAGTCCTGAAAGGTTGACAGTCCCTGCTTTTCATTTTATTCTCTTTCCCAGCGCAGCTTACAGCCGCCCACAGGACTTCCTTCGGTCGCTGGACTTGATTATTTCTTGCGCTGGACGCGCAAGATTTTAATTCGAAAGGATATGAATCATGTCTGACCCCACCCAGAAATTAAAGGAACTCAAACCGGAGAAGGATTTTTTTATAGGCATTGACTCAGACGGCTGTGTCTTTGATACCATGGAGATCAAGCACAAGGAGTGTTTCTGTCCCCAGTTTGTCAATCATTATGGACTGCAGCCCGTATCCAAGTACGCCCGGGAAGCCTGGGAATTCGTCAACCTCTACTCCAAAACCCGGGGGGTAAACCGCTTTAAAGCCGTAACACGTGCTTTGGATCTTCTCTCAGTAAGAGAGGAGGTCAGGGCCAGAAACGCCATAATCCCCAGGCTCAAGGGGGTCAGAGAATGGGTGTCCCGCGAAACAAAGCTAGGAAACCCGGCACTTAAGGCTGAGCTTGAGCGCAATCCCGACCCGGATCTCAAACTGGCTTACGCCTGGTCTTTAGATGTGAATGAAACTATTACGAAAATTGTGCGCAATGTTCCTCCTTTTCCCCTTTTCCGGGAGAGTCTTAAAAAGATTTCAGAAAGAGCTGATGCCATTGTGGTCTCACAGACGCCTTATGAGGCTTTAGTGCGGGAATGGAAAGAGCATAATATTGATTCCTATGTCCGAGCCATAGCAGGCCAGGAGATGGGCACTAAGGGCGAACATATTGCCTTTGCCGCAAAGGGCAAATACCCCCCGGAGAAGATGCTCATGATCGGGGATGCTCCCGGAGATTATAAAGCAGGAAAAGCCAATAATGCCCTATTCTTTCCCGTTATTCCGGGTAAGGAGGAGTATTCCTGGAAACTCTTCTTCGAGGAGGCGCTTGAGAAGTTCTTTGCAGGCACATATGCAGATTCATATGAAAAGGAGCTGGTAGAAGAGTTTGACCGTTATCTTCCTGAAAAGGCTCCATGGGAGAGTTAAAAATTGCTGCTTTATCAAAGGGGAAGTGAAAGAGAGAGCTTAAGCGATAAGGAGCTTAAGCAAGGCCTCTATACAGCACTGGACAGGCTCGGTCCAAGAAGAAAAGTGCTTGTTATTCCTCCCGATGCTACCCGGTATCATTCCAGGGCAGGAGAGCTTACACGCTTCGCCTTTGAATATTACGGACAGCACCTGACGGATATCCTCCCCGCTATAGGAACCCATTCCCCTCTCACCGGGAGTGAAATTGAAATGATGTTTCGGGGCGTTCCCCGGGACCTGTTCCGGGAGCACGACTGGCGCAGAGGCCTGATCACTTTAGGAGAGGTTCCGGCTGAGTATGTCCGGCAGGTCTCAGAAGGGCTGGTCGATTACAGCTGGCCGGCCCAGGTCAATAGGCTCCTGGTTGAAGGCAGCTACGACCTTATTCTCTCCATAGGCCAGGTGGTGCCCCATGAAGTAATCGGCATGGCCAATTACACAAAGAATATCCTCGTGGGCACAGGCGGCGCGGACGGGATCAATAAGAGTCATTACCTGGGCGCCGTATACGGGATGGAAAGAATAATGGGCAGGATAGATACTCCGGTCAGGCGCGTTATTAACTACGCCTCGGATCACTTTGCCAAAGACCTGCCCATTGTTTATGTGCACACAGTAGTAGGAATGACTGAAGAAGGCAGCCTGGCAACACGGGGTCTTTTTATCGGCCGGGATATTGAATGTTTCACTAAAGCCGCAGAGCTCTCTTTAAAGGTCAACTTCACGATCCTGGATGCGCCTCTTAAGAAGGTTGTTGTGTACCTTGATCCTTCGGAATTCAAGAGCACATGGCTGGGAAATAAGAGCATTTACCGCACCCGGATGGCCATAGAGGACGGCGGTGAGCTTATCGTCTTAGCCCCGGGCTTAAGGAAGTTCGGTGAAGATAAGGAGATAGATAGGCTGATCAGGAAATACGGGTATGTAGGAACACCTGATGTTTTAAAACTCGTTAAAGAGAACGATGATCTTAAAGCAAACTTAAGCGCAGCAGCCCACCTGATACACGGCTCTTCGGAAGGCAGGTTTTCCATTACCTACTGTCCCGGCTCATTAAAGAGAGAAGAGATTGAGTCTGTGAATTTCAAATACTCCGGTCTATTAGCTATGATGGAACGATACGACCCTGAAAAAATGAAAGAGGGTTATAACACCCTTCCCGGTGGTGAAGAGATCTACTTTATCTCAAACCCGGCTGTAGGCCTCTGGGCATGCAGGGAGGGGTTTAAGAATTGACTTATAATAAGGAGAATCTGAAATGGAAAAAAGGGGTGATATCGCTTTAATCGGTCTTGCCGTTATGGGACAGAACCTTATCCTTAACATGAACGATAAGGGGAATACCGTAGTCGCGTTCAACCGGACCGTGTCAAAGGTTGATGATTTTTTAAACGGAGCAGCTAAGGGCAGGAATACAATACTGGGCGCTCACTCCATCGAAGAGATGGTTGATCTTCTAAAAAAGCCCCGGAAGATCATGCTCATGGTTAAAGCCGGCGTTGTTGTGGATCAGTTTATCGAGCTGCTGCTTCCTCACCTTGAGGAAGGAGACCTGATCATAGACGGAGGGAACTCTCACTATCCCGACACCACGCGCAGGACAAAATATCTTGAAGAAAAGGAAATCCTATACATAGGCACCGGTGTTTCCGGGGGTGAAGAGGGAGCACGACACGGTCCCTCCATTATGCCCGGAGGCAATCCCAAGGCCTGGCCCATTATAAAGGATATTTTCCAGGCCATTGCTGCCAAAACAGACGACGGCTCACCCTGCTGTGACTGGGTGGGCGAAAACGGTGCAGGCCACTATGTCAAGATGGTGCACAACGGAATAGAGTACGGCGACATGCAGCTCATCTGTGAAGCCTATCAGCTTATGAAGGGACTTTTGGATTATACACCGGAAGATATGCATAAAGTATTCGCCGAATGGAACGAAGGAGAGCTAGACAGTTATCTGATCGAGATTACCAGGGATATCCTCGACTTTAAAGATGAGGACGGCTCTCCCCTGGTTGAGAAGATACTGGATACTGCAGGTCAGAAGGGAACCGGGAAATGGACCGGGATCAGTTCCCTTGAGATGGGTGTGCCGGTCACCCTGATAGGAGAGGCGGTCTATGCCCGATGTCTCTCGGCAATGAAAGAGGAGAGGGCGGCAGCCTCTAAGGTCTTAGGCGGCCCTGAAATGACTCCCATTGAGGGGGATAGGGCAGCTTTTGTTGAGCATATCCGCCGGGCGCTGCTTGCCTCTAAGATCGTTTCTTATGCCCAGGGGTTTATGCTGATGCGTGAGGCCGCCAAAGAGTACGGCTGGAACCTCAATTACGGGGGTATTGCCCTGATGTGGCGGGGCGGCTGCATTATCCGCAGTGTGTTTTTAGGCAAGATAAAGCAAGCCTTTGATAAGAATCCGGATATGCGCAACCTCCTGCTGGATGACTACTTCAAGGGAGTTATTGACAGGTGCCAGGATTCCTGGCGTATGGTCGTTTCCACTGCAGCCATGAAGGGAATCCCTGTTCCCGCCTTCTCCGCCGCCTTAACCTTTTATGACGGCTACCGCAGTGAAAGGCTTCCGGCCAATCTGCTCCAGGCACAGCGCGACTACTTCGGGGCTCACACCTACGAACGCCTTGACTCACCCAGGGGCAAGTTCTTCCATACCAACTGGACAGGAACCGGGGGGGATGTTTCTGCAGGGACATATACAGTTTAGAGTTTCTGTTTCTTTTCCACTGCCCAGATAATTTCGGACATCGTTTGCTTATTGCAAATAGATAAAGCAATTACTAATATCTAAACTGTTAACGCTTGAAGGCGTTCTGTTTGCGCCTATTATCAACGGGGGAATAAAAATCTAGCAGAAATACTGGAACATGAATTAGAAGAAGCATTTGAAGTAAAAAACAAGAAGTCGTTACACCGCTATATTGTTTTACTGATCGAGAATATTGTTCAAAGAGACGAATACCGGAAAGAAGCTTCAGAAACAAAGAGTGACATAAAAGTAATTGTTGAGATTGCTAAAGAGGGCTTTGAAGATATGTAAAAATACATGGATAAACGCTTTGCTGATATAAACAAGAGATTTTCCATGATGTTTATCTTTATGAATATAGGGTTCAGTATACTCGTTTTAATTACAATAATTTTCAAGTTTATTTCATAAAGCCTCAGCAATTCTCATTTTGGCAGATGAAGCTCTAAACCTACAAGATAATTCTCCATAGTCAAACCTTTGTGAGCAATCATACAATTTGAACACAACTTCGGGCACGGGAAGGAGAATCTTTCAAGCGTCTTGCTTTCCCTGAATCTACTGTCATTTTTGTTCCATACGGTGTTAGAAATCTTTGACTTCTGAGTAGGCGGATATTATTTCTACACTTTAATTAAATATTCCAATATGCCTTTCGTGCCATTTGTGTCGAGAAAAATTCCAATGAGAATTGCTGTGTAACGGATAAACAAATTGCAATTCTTACTGTATGATGGTACAATCCTGAAAAGTTAGTCAAAAATGAAACCAGGGTATATTCAAAAACTCGAAAACGCATTTACTTTGTTGAACGTTAAGAAGATAGAACAATCACGCACAGAATTTGAGAAGCTTCTAAAAGAAAATCCAGGTGATGCTGATGTTTATTTTGGAATTGGGACATATTATATCCTGTCTAAACAATACTACCAATCTAAACGGTTTATTAATAAAGCTATAGAACTTGAGCCGGAAAATGCAGACTACTATTTAAACCTGGCAGTTACATGTTTTAATCTACTGGCATTAGATGTATCCCGAAAGTCACTGTTAAAATATCTTCAACTAAAACCTTATG
>JAUWZD010000120.1 GCA_030615505.1 Spirochaetales bacterium
AGGTGTGGCCAGGGCTGCCGGCACAGTCGCCGGTGCCGCAGCAGGCGCCGGTATAGAAGAGGGCGCGACGCGTCAGAAGGGCCTGGAGATAACTGTTAAGCTGGATAATGGCGAGACCGTATCGATAGTCCAGGGAGCGGACGAGAGATTCGACGAGGGCGACCTGGTTCGGGTGTTGCGACGTCCTGATGGATCAGCACGGGTGATACAGTAGCTCGAAACCTTCACTAAACCTTATTTCAATAGCAATTAGGAACAGGGAAACCTGAACAATAAACTCAAGTATATTATGGCCTTAATTTGCTTTTATCTGTGTGTCACATTATGTTCACCTCTATGCAATATAATTACTGACGATATTATAAGAATAGTTCCAGATGTCATGGCTCAGAACCATGATGAATCATCAAATAATAATCACGATGTTCATTCGTCTAACCATGGTGATCCTTTTGCAACAGTTTTCCAAATATTTACAATAATACTTATTTGCGCGGTCATTGGCCGATACATAGCTCATAAACTAAAGCAATCCCCTGTACTTGGGGAACTTGCGATTGGCATTATTGTAGGAGCAATTCTTTACCAAACAGGCGCTCCAACTGTAACCATAATTAGACACTATGACGAGGTACAAAAAATAACTCAGAAAGTACTTTATGAACATAAAGGATGGAAAGATGCAATAGACGTTACGCTTGGAGAAGCAAATTTACCTGACAAGACAGTTGAAAAACTTGAGCGTGCTTTACTGAGTGAGAGTTTTCCGAAATATTTCAACCTTGCCAGATCAGTACTATTATTTTCCAGCTTGGGAGTGGTATTACTTCTTTTTATGGTGGGACTTGAGTGTAGTCTTGAGGAGATGAAGGAGGTAGGGGGTAGTGCTACAGTAGTTGCATTGCTTGGGGTGATTATACCTTTTATTTTAGGATATGCCACTACCTTACTTATTTTACCCGTGGGTATTGATTCAAATGTTCCGATTTTCATTGGCGCAACGTTATGTGCAACTAGTATCGGTATTACTGCACGGGTTTTTAAGGATATGAATAGACTCGGAATGGGCGAGGCCAAAATTGTTATGAGTGCAGCCGTTTTGGATGATCTTTTTGGTTTGATCATTCTGGCTATTGTAACAGGTATAGTTACCAGCGGTTCTATTGAAGTTTCAACAATTGTTATGATTTTTTTAAAAGCTTCAATTTTTCTTAGTACAGTACTCTTTGTTGGTACAAAATTCCTGAAACAACAGATTGCTTTTTTTTCAAAGCTGGACCAAAGCCATGTAAGGCTAATATTTCCCTTTTCACTTCTAATGATCCTGGCCTGGCTTGCTGATGCAATAGGACTGGCAACTATTATCGGTGCGTTTGCCGCAGGACTTATTATTAAAGAAGAGTATTTTACACGACATCATGGCGAGCACTCTGTAGAATCTATTATCGCCCCCATCGAAGGGATTTTTGCTCCTGTGTTTTTCGTGCTCATGGGCTTACAGGTTGATGTAAGCGTTTTTACAAATATGGAAGTACTTGTAAGCGGGCTGGCATTAACTATAGTGGCTATAATTGGCAAGATGGCTGCTTCCCTGATACTAAAGGAGGGAAACAATAAATTGATTGTTGGCATTGGTTTGGTTCCCAGGGGAGAAGTGGGGTTGATTTTTGCCAGTATTGGTAGATCTATTGGCGTTTTAGATGATAGCCTCTTCTCAGTAATTATCGTTGTTGTGTTATTAACAACAATGGTAACTCCCCCAATGTTAAAATGGGCTATTGAGCGTAAAGAAAGGAGTGAATAAAGTGGTTCATAGAGTGGGGATATGTGTTATAGTTGATAGGATACAATATGGATTCACTTATTGCCTGCCACGAATGTGATTTGCTTCACAGAGTTCAGCCACCTCCGGAAGGAGGCGTAGCTAAATGTGTACGGTGTGGTGCTGTCCTGCATCACCGCAAGCGCAACAGTCTGGATCGAACGCTATCGCTGACGATCGCAGGGCTTATTCTTTTTGTCGTGGCCAACACTCACCCGTTCCTGGCTCTAAAGAGTGGAGGGCTGGTGCAGCAGACCACCCTGATCACGGGGATAAAAGAGCTGTACGCTCAGGGGATGGAAGCCCTGGCCCTGCTGGTACTGTTCACGAGCATCTTGGCACCACTGGTCCACCTCGCAGGGATGCTTTACGTGTTGCTACCGTTGAAGTTCAACCGGCTGCCACGGAACCTGCCCGGGGTGTTCCGCCTCGTGCAAAGCCTGCAACCGTGGGGCATGATGGAAGTCTTCATGCTGGGGATTCTGGTGTCCGTTGTCAAGCTGGCCAAGATGGGGGAGATTGTTCCTGGTATTGCCCTCTATTCCTTTTTGGTGCTCATTTTCGTTTTGGCGGCATCAACTGCTTCTCTGGATCCGCACCTTATCTGGAAACGATGGGAGCAGAGCAAATGAAACAGCTTGCACTTACCGCTCGTGAAGCTTTGCTCGTCAGTTGTCACGGCTGCCATCTCCTCTGCCGGGTGCCATCGCCAAATGACAGCCGTGAGGCACATTGTCCACGCTGCGGTGCATCCTTGCATCAACGCAAACCCAACAGTATTGCGCGCACGTGGGCGTTGGTCCTGGCAGCCTTCATTTTTTACATTCCCGCCAACGTGCTTCCCATCACCACGGTCATCTCCTTAGGCAAGGCCCAATCAGACACTATCATGAGCGGCGTCATCTATTTCATGGCAACCGGCATGTGGCCAATAGCACTGGTAATCTTTATCGCCAGCGTCTTCGTGCCCCTGGCAAAACTTCTGATCCTCTCCTGTTTGTTGATTTCAGTTCAGCGGAGATCAAACTGGCGACCACACGACCGTACCCGTCTTTATCGTATTACCGAAGCGGTGGGGCGCTGGTCAATGCTGGACATCTTTGTGGTAACGATTCTGGTGGCACTGGTAAAACTTCGAGCCCTGGCGACCATCGAAGCCGGCCCGGCTGCGGTTTTCTTTGCAGCAGTGGTCGTGACCACCATGTTCGCTGCAATGAGTTTCGACCCCAGGCTGATCTGGGATGAAAGGGAGCAAAGGTATGAATGAGCAGGAACCAATCTTTGAGGATGTACCTGACGCGGTTGTTCAAACCCGAAAACGTTTTTCTATTGTCTGGGTGGTCCCTGTAGTTGCCGCCCTAATCGGGGGGTGGCTCGCTTACAAAGCCTTGTCAGAAAAAGGCCCCACCATCAACATAACCTTTAAGTCCGCTGCAGGACTTGAAGCCGGAAAAACCAAAATCAAGTACAAGGATGTAGAAGTAGGAAATGTTGAAGCTATCGGATTCAGTGAGGATCTCTCCCATGTTATTGTAACGGCCAAGCTTGTCAAGGAAAGCGAGCCATACTTGACCGAGTACACGCGGTTCTGGGTGGTGCGGCCCCAGGTAACTGCCGGTGGAGTCTCCGGACTCGGAACCCTCTTTTCGGGGGCTTATATTTCTATTGATCCGGTGAAAGAGGGCGCCCCGGCACGAGAATTCAAGGGGCTGGAGATACCCCCTGTCGTCACCGGGGATATGCCGGGCCGCCATTTCCTTTTGAGGGCGACTAGACTCGGCTCGCTCGACATCGGCTCTCCGATATACTACCGGCAGATTGAGGCGGGGCAGGTTGTCCGTTACGAAATGGACGAAGACGGGCAGGCACTGACTATCAAGGTGTTTATCAATGCGCCCCATCACGAGCGGGTGCGTAAAAACACCCTCTTCTGGCATGCAAGTGGGTTGGACGTGAAGGTTGATGCCAGCGGCATCAGGATATACACAGAATCTTTGGTAACGATCATGATGGGAGGAATTGCTTTTGACACTCCGACCGATCTTGAACCAATTGGACCTGCTGAAGAGGGTGACGTGTTCAGATTATATGAAAGCCACGAAAGCACTTATGAGAAAACGTATACGCAGAAGAAGTACTATATGCTGCATTTCAAGGAATCGGTGAGGGGCCTTGCTGTAGGTGCACCGGTGGAATTTAGAGGTATCAAGATCGGACAGGTTATTGAGATCAAGGCGGAGTTCAACCTGGAAACACTTCTCCCTCGGATTCTGGTGCTGATTGAAACCGAACCGGAAAGGTGGGAGGTGGTGGGGGAAGCAAAGATCGATGAAGGAGAAAAGATGGAGAGGCTTGTCGAGAAGGGACTCAGGGCACAGCTCAAGACGGGAAGTCTCCTGACCGGCAAGCTCTATGTGGACCTGGACTTTCACCCCGATGCTCCCCCCCGGCAGGCTGCATATGAAGGGGAATATCCCGAACTGCCCACACTTCCCGCACCTCTGGAGGAACTTAGGACCAAAGTGGATCAATTTTTCGACAGGCTGGAAAAGCTGCCGTTAGAGCAACTCGTTGACGAAGTGCAGATTACCGCTCAGGCCTTGAAGGGGGCCATCAGCCAGGTCCAGCAGCTTGCTTCTAACCTGAACACGAACACTGCACCCGCTGTCAACGTTGCGCTGGAGCAGGCTCAAGAGACCTTGGCCGCAGCGGAAACCTTGCTGAACCCGGATTCCCCAGTGCATCACGAATTGAAACATGCGCTAAAAGAGCTTGCCGAAGCCGCTCGTGCTATTCGTGTTCTTGCGGATTATCTGGAGCGACATCCGGATGCCATGATTTACGGGAAAGGAAAAAAATAATGATGTGCAAACGATTTTTTCAAAAAGTTGCTTGGCTGTTTTCTTTTGCCGCCGTTTTGCTCGCTGGGTGCCGTAGCAGTACACCCCCAGTCAAATTCTACACTCTGAGCTCCCTGAGCAGCATGGAGAAAGAGGCTCCTATCGCTGAGGCCGGTCACGGCATCGCCATCGTTGTCGGCCCGGTGGAATTTCCAAGAATCCTTGACAGACCGCAGATTGTTACCCGGACCAGTCCTAATAGGCTCAATGTGGCTGATTTCCATCGATGGGCTGGCTCTTTGCATGAAGATTTCGCGCGGGTGTTGGCGGAAGACATTGCCTTTCTCCTCGCGACGAATCAAGTGGCAGTGTATCCCTGGGTAGATCACTTCAAGCCGAGATACGGGGTTACTGTGGATGTCAAGCATTTTGAAGGCCGATTGGGTCAAGATGTTCTTTTGAATGTTATCTGGAGGGTAAAGCAACAAGAGAACAAAAAAACTCTATTAGTGAGAGAATCCGTTATAAAGGAACCTTTGTCGACAACGGACTACGAGGCACTCGTTGCAGCCAAAAGCCGGGCCATAGCTAAGCTTAGCCGGGAAATCGCTGACGAAATCAAAAGATTATACAACACCTCAAGTCCTCAGTAGAGCCATGCGCAGGGTAAGAGCAATTTTACTAGTCTTGGTTGCCACAATCGTTTTGTCTACGGCAGCACTGACCATTCTCATCGCTACCCTCAATGATGACCACTACCGATGGATCGCGACTCGGGCAGCTAAATACTTTGCTGGATTGGAAGTGACCGTGGAAGGTCCCTTTTCAGTGAAGCTGTCGTCAGAGCCATTCATTACAGCATCAAAGATACGAATTAGTGATGTCTCCGCCCCCGCCACTGCCGAGATAGGCCGACTTGAAGTGAAGGTTGCACTCCTGCCGCTAATATCCGGGACTGTCTTGATAAGACATCTGCTGATCCATGATGCGACAGTTTCGATCGTTCGTAGTGCAGAGGCTCGGGCAGGTGTTCTCAAGCCTGAAGAAGAAAAGCCTTCCGGCATTCTCCTTCCAGTTCTTGAAAGTGTGTCCCTGAGCAATGTGCAATTAACCATATCAGATGAGGACAAAAGTGAAGCTGTCCGCTTGCTGTTGGGAAACCTGAGCTTAGATGATGTCGGCGACGATGAACCCTTGTATGTGAAAGGCGAGGGGACCCTGAATGCTAAGGAATTTGAAATTGACGGTCAGTTCGGATCATTGGCCGGCATCCTAAAGGGTGACGAACCGTATCCGGTGGATCTCAGGTTGGGCGTGGCAGGGTTTGGCCTGACCGTGTTCGGGACCATCGATAACCCTATCCATGGGGAAGGGCTGAATTTGCACGTGGTTGCAGAGGTGGCTGAACTCTCAAACATGCTGAATCTCTTGCACGTGGACGTTCCAAGCCTGGGTCATATGAGACTTGAGGCAATGATTACCGGTGATTCCACTGCACCAAGTGTTTCTAATCTGAAAATTACAGTGTCCGGCAAGCCTCAATTTGAATTTGAAGCGAAGGGATCAATAGACAACCTGTTGAGCGGTGAAGGGATCAACATTCAGATTGCTGCCTCATGCACCAACAAAGATGTTATTCGATTGTTGTTGCCCGATGCTTTGCCCAACTTTAGCAGCCTTGAGGTCGAGGGCATTTTGCGTGACAGACAAGAGGATTATGTTTTCGAAGACATGAAAGCATACGCTTCCGATGAGTACGGAGCGCAAGTTAAAGCCGACGGAAGTTTGCTCTTTGGTAGGCTGATGCCGCTGATTAAAGAAACTGACTTACAACTCAAAATATCCGCGCCAACCAACAGAGTAATCAGACCTTACTTATTTGACTCATTCCCTGAAGCAGGCCCTATTAGAGGACAGGCACGACTGACCGGTCCAATTGAACACCTCGCATTGGAGAATGTTGTCGTTAACATGGGTGAATCGAGTGCTTTGCAAATAAAAGCTGAAGGCCGTATAGGATGTATCCCGATTTATGCAGACAGACCAGTTTCAGAGATTGACCTGGCCGTGTCAATGGAGGCTAAGAAAACACAGCTATTATCCTCTGGCTTCCATATTCCGCTACCAGAACTCGGAACTGTGTCTGTCAGCGCTCGTTTGCTTGGCTCCCAAGACCAGCTAAAGATCGATCAGCTTCGTGCAAAGACAACAAATGCAGAGCGGCTGGTGGTTGAACTCGATGGCAGTGCGCTTTATGCACAAGACAAAACAGGTGAACATACAGGTGAGATGAACCTTAAGGTCCGGATAGAAGCGCCGACGATGGGAGCTGCCGAGCCACTCTTAGGTGCCAGTTATCTATCCGATCTGGGACCGGTACTAGCCAAAGGGCAAATAATTGGAACTACCGAAGTCCTATCAATTGAAGGCATTAAGGTAACAGCCGGACAATCAGGGGCAGTGCGCATGGAATTGCGAGGGCGTGTAGGCAAAATTCCGCTGGGAGATGATCAGCTTGTCTCTGACATTGAGGTTTTCGGTTCGATTCATGCGAGAGAGGCCTCAGCGCTCGCATTGCTTGCCGGGGTTTCTGTTCCGGACGTTGGACCGCTGAAAGCAACTTTCCGCTTCGTCGAACAAGAGGGCATATATGGTTTCACCGATATCCAGCTCTTCATAGGCTCCCAAGAAAGC
The DNA here is from genome assembly GCA_030615505.1 of Spirochaetales bacterium. Lineage (GTDB taxonomy): Bacteria > Spirochaetota > Spirochaetia > SZUA-6 > DRHE01 > JAUWZD01. The sequence continues at coordinate 7,357 of JAUWZD010000120.1, forward strand.
CTTTGGCTGAAAGGTGCAGGCTCCTTAGACTTGGCCATGAAAGATGGCTCGGTCTCCCTCGGTGGACTTGATGCTGAAGTCGTAGCTTCAGCTCCAAATCTTGCCGCTATACCGATAGTGGCTGACCTGGATCTCCCTGACCTACAACCCCTGGAGTTAAAGGCCCACATAATTGATCGGGATAGTCATCTGCACATACTGGACGTTGAAGAGTTCAAATTAGATGCAGGTACAGAGGAGGGCTCCTTTCTAAGAATTCAGGGCCAAGTTAGCGGGCTCCGGGGCAGTGACCAGAGGGTTGTAGAGGCGTCCTTCAAGACGACCAGCAAGCCCTGGGTTATGAAGATATTAGAGGGTTCGGCGCCAGAAAACCATGTGGTTGAGGGCAAAGTGAGACTTGTGGGTACGCCCAAAGACATGCGCATCGAAGAGCTGGAAGTCGGAACCACAGGCCCCAAACGTCTGTATCTGGAGGCAGGCGGCACCGTCAAGGAAATAGGAGGAGCATATGAATTTGAAGGTCGCATCTCTTCAGGAGCGAGCGATATGTCGAGCCTTCAATCTTTCCTAGGGATAGAACTCCCGCGTTTTGGTGCTCCGCTGCTGGAAGGTCAAATCACAGGGAACATGACAAAGGGCTCCTTCGAAGGCACCGTCCGCTTCGGAAGCTCACGGTTTAGCACGACCATCAGCCATTCACGCACCAAACAAAGGCACAGCGTTGTGGCAAAGATCGTTGCACAGACTGTGCATCTGGCGGACCTCGGTTTCTATCCCGAGCGAGCGGAGGACTTGCCTTCTGAAAGCAAATCTGAGTCAAAACCTGATAAGCGCTTGTTCAGTGACACGCCCTTGTCATTTCATGCGCTGAAAGCCATCGATTTGTCTGCGAGCGTCGATGTCGAGAAATTAAGGGGAGAAGGCTTCGTTCTGAATAAGCTCGACTTTGATATGTCACTAAGGGACGGGAAGCTTCAGGTTGCCCCTGCAAAGGTCACCTACAAAAGCGGCTTCGCTTCCATTGACTTCACCATCGATGCGGTTGGCTCAAAGCCTCAGATGGCCTTGAAAGTGACCGCAGAGGATGTTGACATTGGGGCACTGCTTACCCATATTCACGAACCCCCTTCTCTTAAAGGTCAGCTCAATCTGGTTGTTGACCTGCAAAGCGCTGGCAATTCTCCTCGAGAAATTGCTACAGCTCTTGGGGGAGAGTTTGGCCTGGCGATCGAAAAAGGAAAGATTAAGCGGGCTGTCGAGTTCATGGGTGCAGACGCTGTAGACTACTTGAGTGCAATCCGTTCACGGGGAGAATACAAGGATCTAAATTGTATGGTACTGCGTTTTATTTTTGAAGAAGGCATTGGAAAGAGTGAAATCATCTACATCGATATCCCCGATATGTATGCCAGGGGTGGTGCACACATCGACCTCCATACAGAGACTTTGAAGATGGTTCTCCAGCCCAAACCGAAGAAAGGGTTGCGGGGTATGACCTCGGCTGTGACGATCGAGGGTCCAATCGCCGACCCTAAAGTACGAAAGCTCCCATTTCGGGAGGCTGCAAAACTGTATGGAGAAATATTCATGCCATACATATTTCTGCCCCTCCGTGGGCTGGGATATTTGTGGCATCTCATCAGGAAAGACAAGGAAGAAGAGAGTCCGTGTTTGATTATGGAACCCCGAACCGAGTAACTTAATTGATAAGACAATCAACCAATAGAGCTGATGAGGTTGTGATCTCAATTAGAGATCTAGAATGAAATCGGCTGGTTGACTGGATGTAGGTTATGGCAAGCTGTACGCACTAGAGTAATCCTTGGCATCGATGCAGATCATGGTAAGTAATCTCTCTCCGAGTTTGCCAGCCCGTGAGTCGAGATAGTGGTAAAGAGTCTGGAGCGAATTTGACAATTGCGGCCGCTATGATTATGGCAAATTGTCGAGAGCTAATCCGCATTCTTTGACGGCAGAGTTCATGATGCGGATAATCGTTGCTATCTGGCAATATTGTGTATCCAGAAATTATTAGTATTGGGAAAGGAACAATCTGTATGTATCTCAGAGGAGTGAAATGAGCGATGAGAATAATTGATATTCTAAATGAAAGTTTTGAGACAGGTATAACGAACGTCATCTTCGTTCACGTGAGAAATTATCTTATATGCGCCTTTCTATACGCTTCGGGAGCATATGCAATGAAGCATTCGTTACAACTCCTCTTTGGTACAACTTTTGGGCAATTTACTGGGTTTGGCATTATTATCCTTGCCAGCGTACTCGCTTTGCTAAATTTGGGTGATGGCATACATAGGTTTTCCAGGTCAAGGCATCATCTACTTCTTCTTGAAGGTATGGTAAATATCAGAAAAAATTTGGAAAAGAATTAATGGAAAATCGTGTAAGGTTAAAGAGGAATCTTTCCGATCCGCTCTCAAGTTAAACTCACATGGACTGGGTGCTCCGGCCGGCCTGATGTGGTGTGCGATCTATGCCAATGATGATGAGAATGCATACAAACGGGCTGCGGCAAAAGCGGATCTTCGCGGGGAAAGCCGCGAATCGGCAAAGGCATTTGTGGCAAGGAGGATGAGTAATAAATAAAAGGAGGACATAATGGAAAGTCAATTCGCGAAGTATAAAGCAATAGGAGATTTAATTGTATCACAAGGGCAAGATTTTGTTCTATCTTTGATTATCCTGGTAGTGGGTCTGATTGTGATTAAGATATTGACCAAGCTATTCAGGCAGATGATTGGGAAATTTATCTTTCGCCCACAGATGGCATCCACGGTGAGTAATATCTTTTTTGTCATTCTGCTACTTATTGTTGTCGCATCTGCCTTAGAACAAGCAGGCATGGCTACTATAGTCATCCGCCGTATTTTGATAGTGATCGGTCTGGCTGTGGTTGGTCTGATCGCCGTCTTCCGGCCTTTAATTCCGACCCTCCCCTTCAAGGTTGGTAATACGGTTAAGTTTGGAGATCTCCTGGGAAAAGTGGAGGCCACTACCATCCTCAACACTAGAATAAGAACTTTTGATGGAAAGACGGTTTTTGTCCCCAATTCCAAGATTCTCAATGAATTTGTTATCAACTACCACTTCACAGACACCAGGCGAATTAAGGTTGACGTTGGTATCAGATATGACCAGGATATCTTAAAGGCAAAACAGGTATTGGAAACCATCATGATTGAGGACCCACGGGTGTTGCTCAAACCCGCCAGGCCTACTGTGTATGTTTTAAATATGGCCGACAACTGTGTAAAGCTGGGAGGCCGATGCTGGGTGGATAACCTGAAATACTGGACGACCAGATGCGAACTGATTGAGAAGACCAAGCTGCGTTTTGACCAGGAAGGAATAATCATAGCCTTCCCCCAATTGGATGTGCATCACTTTCATGGGGATGTTTCTCCTGAATTTCCAGGAGAGGAAATTTAGGCAACATAAAAATCTGAAAACTGCTAAAGCATAGGAGGAGGCACAAATGAAAGTTAATGAAGCATTAAAAGTGATTGATGATGGCTGGGTGAGGAAACCAAAGGGGTTTCGGGTTCATTTCCAAAAGCAGGTCGATTCCGAATGGGTGACTGAATATGCTCCAGGTGAAAAAGAAAAGGCTTTGGATTCTGATGTAGTTGCATGGAGACTCGCTTGGAAGCTTTCTGAAGCCAGGAAATCTGATAAGTCTGAAAATGACGATGGGGATCTTGTAAATATTTACATCGTTGATGACTTAGGTCATCCAATAAAATATTACGCTTCGAATCAATTTGAAGTTTTCAATCGCAGGGAAATTTGAAATTAAGGTAGAGGCTAAAGGAGACGCTGTTAACTATTTAAATTGATAGCCTGGAGGCCCGCAACCTTTTATGCTAACGGGCGGTAAGAGAGCTGTGAATCACCATGTCTATTCCACGAATCATTATATGGTGCAATACTCCAGGAGCATCAAGACGGGCTAATCTTGGCATGATTCCTGAGTTATCATAATAACTTGCCTTTTGTCAAGATATTTAGTTATTTAAGGACGTCCCCCTTTCCGGTTCTTTTTTCGGGAGTCCAATTTTATACAGGCAATTCAGCATCTTTTAATAACGGGCAGTTAGCGTCCTTTTCTGAAAGAATTGGCTCTTTAATAGGCCAGTCAATGGCCAGGTCTGGATCATCCCATCTTATTGATCGCTCATAATCTGGGTTATAAAAATCTGTGCATTTGTAGAAAAACTCTGCCTTATCAGATAAGACGCAAAAGCCATGTGCAAAATTCGGCGGAATGTACATGGCCTTTTTGTCATTTGCAGATAGTATTATTCCGAACAATTTCCGGAAGTTTGGCGAAGACCTCCTTATGTCCACACTTACATCGAACACCTCACCCAATAAAACCCTGACCAACTTCCCTTGTAGCCTTTTTATCTGGTAATGGAGGCCCCTTAGTATTCCTCGTGAAGACATAGATTGGTTGTCTTGAACAAACCTTATATCAATACCTCCACCGATGAATTTCTCTTGATGATAGGACTCCATGAAATATCCTCTATTGTCAGTAAAGAGATCTGGTTCTATTATGATAACTTCTGGAAGAATAGGAGATGGGTTAAATATCATCTATCACTCCTTAAGGCATTTTTGCTTCCCTCTTTATCATCTAACGAAGCTCCGCCTTCCCGGCTCGTATCCCGCTAAAAGCAGGAGCCGGCCAAACCGACGAGGCATGAAGAAATTGAAAAATCCGAAATTCGAATATCGAAATCCCTGGCCCAGACCTGGCATGCAAGGAATGTTTACATAGATGTTAGTTTCGAAATACTTCAACAACAACAATATGTCCCAGCAATGTCGCGCCAGGGCAGGCCTAAACAAATTCCAATTACCAAAATCCCAATGATCTAAACGAAAAACCTTTTGCCCAGAGAAACCCAGCGCTGGGCTGTTTCGGATTTAGGATTTCGGATTTCAAAGTCCCTATAGAATCCTGATTTCATTTCACCTAAAAAACTTGAAATTAATTTTAAGATCTTGGGTTATATAAACAGCTAGATCTCTATTATTTTATCGAATATTTCAAAGGCTGCGCACAGAGCTGGATTATCATCCGGTAAATTAACGGTTGGATTACCGTTCATATCAAAATCGTAGAGGAGATCATCTTTTGGAATGATACCTGCAAGATTCAGTCCGTGTTTAGTTATTGCCTCTTTCAAGGAATCAGTTAGCCCATTCCGTGCCTGATTTATCAATAAAAACCTCTTTGCTGCCCTTACCTTCAAGTCATCAACTAAAGTATTAATCCTGCCAGCAGTTTCAATCCCTCTCATGGAAGGATCAGAAATAACCAGCAGAACGTCAACATTATTTGTTGTCAACC
>JAUWZD010000038.1 GCA_030615505.1 Spirochaetales bacterium
TCCACCATAGCTCCTTCTCCAAAGCTAATATTTTCAGGAAGCTTGAAAGTGAAGGAAGTGGGATGAACGACTGACTCTCTTAAAATACCATGAACAGGAGGTGTAGACCAGAAGCGAACTTTTGGATCTAAATTGTAGATACCCAGCCGGGATGCACGGCTGTTTGGATCCGGTATTCCCGGTTCCATACATACACGATCACCGGGTTTTAGATTTTTAACTTCACTTCCAACATCAATCACTATTCCGGAGGCCTCGTGTCCTAAAACCATGGGTTTAAGCACAACGAAAGGCCCGATAGCCCCGTTCCGGTAGTAGTGCACATCACTTCCGCAAATGCCTACTGTATGTATTTTAATGCGGACATCTTCAGGCCCCAGCTCTTCTTTAATATTAATATCACGCAGAGAAAGAACTCCTTTTTTTTCAAGTACAAGCGCTTTCATCACAACCTCACAGATAATAGAGTTTTATTATACAACAACCTTTAACCATCCTCCATCAACATAATAAGTTGAACCCACACAGTAACTAGCCCGTGGTGAACAGAGAAAAACAAAAAAATTGGCTAGTTCTTCGGGAGAAGCAAAACGACCGATTGGAGCATTCTCCTGTGCAATCTGATCAAGGTATGCTTCAGGTGTAATACCTTTTTCCTTACTTAGCTTAGTAGCCGTTTTCTTCCAATCGGGTGTTAAAATTAATCCGGGATTTATACAGTTTACACGAATATTATATGGGATAACCTCATTTGCAAGGCATTTAGAGAACATCAGTAATGCTGATTTTGTAACATTATAGATAGGTTCGTATCCAAGAGGCTGCTTTGCACAAATAGAGGCATTGTTAATTATAACACCTCCCCCTCGCTTCTGCATAAAAGGAATTAAAGCTCGCGATAACCGCACTGCCGCCATTACATGCAGTTCCCAGTAATACTGCCATTTTTCATCAGGCGCATCCATAATCTTTTCCTTACTTCCTGTTCCAGCATTATTGATTAGTATATCTACACCTCCAAATTCTTTTTCTGTCCTGGCAACCAGATGCTCAATATCCTTTACTCTTGTTACATCGACCCTTATTCCCAAGGCCCGAACTCCGTACTTTTTCCTGATCTCTTCGACTGCAGATTCAGCACGATCTTCATTCCTTGCACATACAACAACATGGATACCCTCCTGAGCAAGTCCTTTTGCAACAGCAAAACCAATACCCATACTTCCCCCTGTAATCAGAGCAACTTTATTTTTTAAACCTAAATCCATAATGACTTCCCTTTTATCTCAATGAAGTAAAAGAAGAAACAATACATCAGTCTTTTCCCAGTTTAACGCCCTGGTTCATCAAACATTCTTGAAGAATATTAATATTAAGCTTTCTTAGACTCTCTCCTCTTTTTATTGCTAAGGCTGCTGCTGTACCTGCCGCTTCTCCTAAAGCCATACAAGTTCCGGCTATCCTGGTTGAACCCATTGCTTCACGTGTAGTGGATATAGATCTACCTGCTACCAGAAGTCTTTCTACTCCTTTAGGAATAAGACAGCGGTATGGTATTTGATACGGTTTTGGTACAAATAAATTATGCAGACCAACAGTTGAATTAGAAGGATGAACATCGATAGGCCAACACCCCTGTGCTACTGCATCCGGGAAGGGATTACATGCTCGTATGTCATCTCCAGAAAGCACATATTCACCGATGAAGCGCCGGCTCTCTCGCAAGCCTACCTGCACTCCCGAGCTAAGCAGATGTGTATCTTTAAAACCCTCAATATTTTCTCGAAAGAACTCTATGAGAGTCTGAATATCTTTCCTTCCCTGAATCTCCGCCTTAGTCAGGCTATATGCATCTGTAGGATCTCCGTAAAGACGTGAGGAATTTATCCATATTTCATTTTTTCGCATACCGCCAAACCAGGGTCCTCCATAATTTGGCAGCTTACCCTGATTTGAAGCGATCTTGATTTTTTCCCAGTCAAGCTTCACATCACGTCGTAAGGATGAATAATCACGAAGCAGATTCCCTTTCAAAATGCCTGCTTCCTTAATCGGTATTGTGCGTGGCTTTTTACTATCACCCTTTTTGTTCCCAGAGAAATTGCCCAACTGGAAACAAAGTGTCATGGGTTGAAGCATCTCTTCCTTTTCAAATACAGCGCCGGCTCTGGCAGCAATATCCCCATCCCCTGTACAATCAATAACTATCTTTGCCAGGATAGCACCTCGTCCTGATTTATTCTCTACGATCACTCCGCACAATTGGCCCTCTTGAATCACAGGTGATGCAGCGAATGAGTGTAAGAGATAGCACACTCCAGCCTCTTCAATCAGTTCATCTGCTGCGAGTTTCATTATTTCAGGATCGATATTTAAAGCCCAGCTCTCGTTATCCTCAGCACCGCCGCGATTAGCTGCTCTTCTTAAGAGCTTTTCAGGAATTCCACCCACTACCCGTTCGTATGGCTCTATCCAGCTATTGAATGCACCCAAGGTAAGCACCATACCTGCTGTCATCATGCCGCCAAAGAAGCCGTATCTTTCCACTAAAAATGTTTTCACTCCGTTCCTGGCTCCTGCAATTGCAGCGGATATACCTGCAGGACCGCCTCCGACTACAACTATATCAGCTTTCTCAATAACGGGCGTTTTCCTCTTCGGTTCTGAAATAAAATCCATATAATTCACTCCGATCGTCAAAGATAATCTAATGATTGTTATTAAATCAAAACACCTTCTTTTATTAATGTCTTCCTTAGCAATTTCGTATCAATTTTTCTTGGAGAAACTTTCTCCTCTATAGAAAGGGCAGCTGCAGTACCGGCTGCCTGACCGATTGTCATACATGGTCCCATTAACCTGTAGGATCCATGGGCTTCGTGTGTTCCGGATATACATCTACCGGCAACTAAAAGATTATCGATTTTCTGTGGCACAAGGCTGCGATAGGGTATCTCGTAGTAGTCCCCGCATTTAGGTCCTACCATCGGGTTTTTTTCATCTACACTACCTGTAGGATTATGAATATCTATAGGAAACGCTACTTTAGCTACACCGTCATCAAACTTTCTTGCACTTACAACATCATCTTTTGTCAAAACGTAATCACCTATTATACGTCTGCTTTCCCTTATTCCTACATGCACTGCCGTTGATAGGAGATATGTATCCCGGCATCCGGGGCTATACTTCCTTAATGCCTCTATTACAGTTCCTGCTTCTTTCACAGCTTTCACCTGAACCCTTGTAAGATCCTCCGCTTTTAAAGGATTTGCATCATATATGCCGCAGTCGTAATTTACTATATACTCTCCTTTCCCCGGCAGACGAAACAAGAACACAGAAGGTAAAGCGATTCTATTCTGAGGATCAGGAAAAATCTGATCCGGAGCTATTCTGTCTTCATTTCGCATCACATTCCCTATTCGGAGAATCACAGAATTGGGTTGAACCGCTCCGTCCTGAGGGCGTCCGAATTCATAAGGATTACCGGCTAATGCAGCTACATCTCCATCGCCTGTTGCGTCAATTACTATTTTTGCCAGTATACAACTTCTACCGGATTTATTTTCAATTATTATGCCTGTGATAGTATCATCTTGCATGCTCACCTCTACTATCAGAGAGTGTAATAAAAGATCCACACCAGCATCTTCTAACATCTTAATTGCCACATATTTGAATGCTTCAGGGTCAAAACAAAGCAGGCTGCTTATCCCATTCGTAGGGCATTCCTCTATTGAGCTGCACGCTTTACACTCACTGCGCCTCCTGTGCCCAAGGGTTCCTCCTTCCATTTTCAATAGCTCTTGAACGATATCTTCCGGAATTCCCCTGATAATCTGTTTTCCTTCCTCGAAATAGCCAAACCCATAAATAGGGTTAACTAAGCCGGTTGTAGCCATTCCACCTACGAAGCCATACCGTTCTATCAGTAGTACCCTGACTCCGCTTCTGGCTGCAGCAATAGCTGCACAAATGCCGGCCGGGCCTCCGCCGCAGATAATCAGGTCGGTCGTCTTTATGACAGGGACTTTTTTTTCAGGCTCAACAATCCATTCATTTTCCTGTAACACTTTAACAACCTTTCAAAACCAGATCTTGTTCCAGTTTCTATTTGTCTATGGTCTTATTGTTTCTTCTATAAATGCAACGGCATTTTCTATTGGAACTTCCCTCATAATCGGCTTGCTGGAACTAAATATATATCCTCCATCAGTTCCCATTTCATCCTTCAGCCTCTGTACTTCTGAGCGAATCTCTTTTGGGGTCCCAAATGGCAGTAACTGCTGTGTACCTAATCCACCCCAAAGACGAAGTAAATGACCGTAGCATCTCTTTATTTCATATACAGGCATTGCCTCCGGTTGCAGGCTTTGCAGACAATCCAGACCAATATCAATTAGATCGGGAATGATATCAAACACATTACCACATACGTGCTGGAATACCATCTTGCCTGTCGAGTGAACTTTATCATACAGGCATTTAGCTCGAGGTTTTATATATTTTCTCCAAAGTTCAGGACCAATCATAATACCACGTTGATCTGCCCAATCGTCTGCAAAAATGATTGCATCGCAGGGTAGTTCCAGCAGCACATCAAGCAATTCTAATTGTCGCTTAAGAATTATTTCTAATAGTGTTGTAATAAATTTAGATTCTAGTATCAAATCTGAAAAAAAATTCTCCCAACCCCGAATATTACAAGCCTGTTGGAAAATTCCATTCCCATAACTGGAGACAGTAAATACTTCATTGCGCTTTGAGTTGATCATAGTCATTGCCTCATTCATTGGAAGTGATATGATGATTCCGTTATTTATCCCACAACGAGTGAGGGGTGGATTTTTAAGATATGGAACGTAGCTCGGAATATTGTATCCTTTAAGGTGAGGCTTTTTTAGGCCCGGCGAAACAATATGAGGTGGATTTCCCTCTTGCCATTCCGTACCATGCAAATCTATATAGCGATCTTGACTGATATACCTCCTGGGCTCCCACTCTACATGGATACGTAAGATATAGTTATTGATACGTATGTGCCATTTGGGATCGTTGTAATATTTAGCCATCCTTTTGGCTATATCATCATCATACCAGACGTGATAAGGTACCGGTCTCACTTCCTCAAAACGAAACGATTTAAAAACATTCTGGCGGCGTTTAAACATGAATCCTCAATCCATCCCGGGCTAAGATTATTCGTTTATCTGTGCTTTGTGAAAAAGCTTTCTTCACCCTGCCTTCAAGTGCGGGATGTATATGGGTTAAAATAATCCTTTTAACATCTTTATCCTGAAGGAATGAAAAAATATCTTCAGGGCTTATATGAGCAACCTCCAATATTAAAAGCTCGGTTCCGGCCAATAGCGGTGACAATTCATCAAGGGAATTTATATCTCCAGAATAGACCATCTTTTTATTCTCAACGTTTACAACAAAGGAGTAGCTTTCCATATTAAGATATGAATATTTCTCCTGAAGAGTGCTGTACAATTTTGTTACCTTAATATGATTATTAGGATGTGCAGCTATATCGATATTTTCATCTTTGAATACAGACCCTTTCCCGATTGATACAAATTGCAGCTCAAAAGGTAAAACCTGATCCATTAAATAAATTGAAGTGAGAAAGGCCTTCAACGGATCCACCGCTTCTTTGGGAACGGCCAGAGTGATCTGTGCTTTTGTATCATCAGATTCGCATTTTTTTCTTACTTCTGATGGGGGAAAGCTTAGATGTTCGGTATACCAGGCATCTTCACTATGAATTGACCAGGGCCTGTGCTTTTCTTTTTTGCTTCTTAACGGCAGGTATATACTGAACAGAAGCTGAGGAAGCCCTCCTATATGATCTGGATGCATATGAGAGATGAAAATCCCCCTGATTGAAAGGGGATCGATGCCATTGCGGTAAACCAACGTAGCGCATGGTTCACCACAATCGAGAATGTATGATTCATTTCCGCTGAGCAGTGCAATCGAAGTGTTAAACCGATCTTTAGTAGCGAAACCTGCTCCTGAGCCCAATATCACAATCTCACTCATATTTTTAACCTTTAATGCCTGTCATAATAACACCACGCATAAAATACTTCTGGGCAAAGATGAATATGATTATCATCGGAAGCACAAAGGTCGTGCAGGCCGCCATTAACAAGTTATATAGCTCTACTGCTTCGCCAGTTCCTCCGGTTAATGCCTGCAAGCCTAAAGATAATGTCTTCATTTCAGTTTTGTTTAAATATATTAAAGGAGCCAGAAAATCATTCCACACTCTCTGAAAGGCAAATATGATGACTGCCGCTACAACAGGTTTTGAGAGGGGAAGCATTATTTTGTACCAGATCCCCATCTCAGAACATCCGTCTATCCTGGCTGAATCGCTGATGTCGAAGGGGATATTGCGGTAGAACTGGCGCACAAGGAATATAAAGAATGGATTGCCAAAGAACTCCGGAACTGTAAGAGGATAAAATGTATTAATCCAGCCCAATCTTTTGAACATGAGAAAAAGTGGAATCAGACGTACAATCATTGGTATCATCATAGTGCTTATCAGTATGATGAAAAGAATATCCCGACCTGGAAAGCGCAGGCGGGCAAACCCGTAGGCCACGAATGTGGCGGAGAGCAAATTCCCTGCAATGTAGAATATTGCAATAATAAGGGTATTTCGGGCAAAGAGGTGAAACGGTAAGAAGGTCAAAGCATCGATATAATTCTTCCATACCATAGGTCTTGGCATCCAAATAGGAGGAAACTTAGCGATTTGGGGGAGAGTCTTAAGGGATGTTGATATCATCCAAAAGAGTGGAAAGAGATAGACCAATGCTCCCATCGATAGAAAGAAATATAGTACTATTCGATTGATCTGCGTTCTTTTTTTAATGCCTAAATCCATTTATACTACCTCTTCTCCGCTTCATAGTAGACCCACGATTCAGACGATCGGAAAACTAAAATCGTAAATATTAAAATGATGAGGAAGAGAACTGTGGCTAGTCCGGAGGCATATCCCATGTGGAAAAACCAGAAACCCTGCCGATAGATATATAGCACATAAAAGAGAGAAGAGTTTAGAGGGCCGCCGTTAGTCATGATAAAGGCAAAAGCGAAAACCTGGAAAGAATGAATGATATTTATAACCAGGTTGAAGAGTATGGCGGGGGTAAGCATCGGTATGGTAATCCTGAACAGCTTGCTTCGCTGTGTAGCTCCGTCTATATCAGCAGCTTCATATAGCTGGGTTGGTATACCTTGCAGGCCGGCTAAGAAGATTATCATGGTTTCACCTATGCGCCACAGAGACACAAGAATGATTGCCGGTTTTGACCACATCTCAGTAACCATCCATTGAATTGCCGGTAGTTTTAGTAAACGCAGACAGTAATTTAAAATGCCGATTCTCGGCTGCAGAATCCATGAGGATAGAATCGCCGTGGCTACGATTGGGACTACCATGGGCAAATAGAAGAAAGACCTGAATAGTGCCAGACCCTTTATTTTGGAGTTTAAGAGCATGGCCAGTGTAAAAGCAATTAACAGCCGCAGAGGCACACTGATAGAGACAAAGTATGCTGTATTGTACAGAGACTTCCAGAACAATGGATCATCTGAGAACATTTTTTTATAGTTCTTTAAACCTATCCAGACCGGTGGTGAAAAAATATCATATCGTGTAAGACCATAGAAAATTGCTGAAAGAATCGGTAATGCTGAAAATGCTAAAAGCCCTGCAATCCACGGTGAGATGAAGATATATCCCCATAAAGCTTCCTTTCCAGTCATGGAGATATGGCGGGATTTCCGTGGTATAACTGCTGTTTCCGTATGCTTAATAACTTTCATGTAAATTAGCCCCAAATGCCGTTGAATGACAACGAAATTAAAGTTAAAATTGCACTCGTTACTATAATTTGTTTAATAGGTCTCTGGTTGGGGAAGGGATATGCTTATCACCTATTATCAAAGAATTTCACAATTTCCTTCTCCTCAACCAGAGATTTTAAGCCTTTTTACTGTGCGGCCCAGAACTCATCAAGTGCTTTTTGCGCCGCTTCAGCTCCCCATTTTAAAGCATCTTCAGGCGATTTCTTATGGAGCATTGCTTCATCGGTCATCTGAATGACTGCTACATCGATTTCGGATTGAGCAGGTGATGCTAAAGAGCGCTCGCTCTTTGCCAGGGTTTCTTTTACTATACTCCAGAAGGGATTATTCTCAGCAAAATATGGATCTTCATTGAATTCTTTAACAGGTGATGGCCGGAGCTGGCTTTTAAAGAAGTTAAGGTTTCCCTCGCTGGCACAGGTGTACTTGAGCCATTCCCAGGCGGCATCAGGATATTTGGTCCCCTTTGGGATAGAATAGCACCAGCCGCCTTCAACGATATTCCGAACTTTAGCTTTGGTATTTTTACTGTTGTAAGGCATCAGAGCTACACCATATTTCTTATCCGGTGCCTCGCTTTTTAGCTGCAGGAAATGCCATACGCCATCCACATGCATACTGATGTTACCGGCATACCATTCCGCTCTTTGAACTCGTCCTGAGGAGATTGTTTTATCCGTAAATCCCAAAATGTTATCATAACCGCCGTACAATCTATCAGTATATCCTACCATCCATTGCAGAGTCTCAACTCCCTCTTTGCTGTTGAAGAGCATTTTTTTCCCATCTGAACTGATACAATTTCCGTTATTCAGGAAAAGCCATTCCTTGAATGGGAAGTTTCCGGTTCCGATTAAATCAAAACCCATTTTCTCAACCTTGTTGCCCTTTTTTACAGTTAGTTTACCGGCATATTCCTCCAGTTCCTGCCATGTTGAAGGAGGCTTCCGTGGATCGAGTCCCACTTTCTCAAAGTCCGTTTTATCATAGAAGAAGAGAAACATCCCTCCTCCTGTAGCCAGCGGCAATCCATAGGTCTTGCCCTTATACCGGTAAGTCTCCCACTCAGCTTTATACCAGATCTTTTCTCCTTTCATTTTATCTTTCTTCAGATACTCATCCAAAGAGACTAAGGCATTTTTAGAAGCAAAGGCTGGAAAAAATCTTGCGCCATGGACCATAATTGCATCGGGCGGATCACCGCCGGCAATAGCCGTAAGATACTTTTGATCCATTCCTCCCTGGTCAATGAGCGTATCCTCGACCTTAATGTTGGGATTCTGAGCCTCAAAATCTGCAATCTGCTTTTCCATAAGAGGTATCCTGGGTCCGCCCCAAACATGCCAGAAGCTAATGGTTGCGGGACCGACCTCTTCCTTAGCCTCCTGGGCTCCCCCTGCTAATGCAGGAAATGCAGACACAATTGCCAGTAAGAGAATCGCAATAAAAACGATCCTCAGCTTAGAAAATTTTTTCATTTTTTTCCTCCGTTTTTTTTAGATCTTTAAGAGCATTTTGTTGCTGTAATCGTCTTAAGCTGCCTGTACTAGAGCTTCGAAACTCACACAATCATAGGCTGTACCCCTTTTATCTTTTTTTTAATAATGAATATGTACCATATTCCTTTGCTGTATTTATAAGAGCTTGCAGGTTTTCATCCGGTATTGTGATTTTTTGATCAGGCTCAAGAATAAGGCCTCCGTCAGAACCGAGCTGCCTTATTGCTCTGATTGCAGCATGCCGGACTGTATCGGGTGTTCCCCTGGTCATTACATTTTGTGTGTCCAATCCGCCCATAAGAGTAATCTTACTGCCATACTTTATTTTTATCTCAATTAAATCATTGGCGCTTGTCTGAATATTGAATACATCAATTCCCATTTCTACCAGATCTTCCATAATGCGCATGATGTTACCGCAGGAATGGAGAAAGACCAGGCAGCCGGCCTTTTTATAGCAGTTAACAATTCTGGAAAGCTCCGGTCTGATTATGCTCCTCCACAGTTCAGGCGACATTAGAAGGTCGCACTGGGAACCGTAGTCATCAGAAATTCGTCCAGCTTCCACACCGAAGGATATATATCTTTTAGCTATTTCAATCTGCCAATCGGCCAAGCTATGAAAAAAAAGACTCACTTTCTCCGGGTTAGAGAGCATCCAGATCAAGGCATTATCCATACCACACAAAGACCAA
The DNA here is from genome assembly GCA_030615505.1 of Spirochaetales bacterium. Classification (GTDB taxonomy): domain Bacteria; phylum Spirochaetota; class Spirochaetia; order SZUA-6; family DRHE01; genus JAUWZD01. The sequence goes on from JAUWZD010000038.1 coordinate 10,091, forward strand.
TACCGCTCAAATAGAGCCGTTATATGCCGGCCGATTACCAAACGCTTTGCTTTAGCTGTTCCATCTTTTACTTCATCGAAGAGACCGCCCTGGTGTGGATCAGGAAAAGGATAAGAAAGAAGCTCAATTACAGTCTTTATTGGATGCTCAGCAGGATATGAGCGAAGATCTTCTTCTGTTTTTTGCCACCGGACGCCCCAAATATCCAAACCCTCTTCCGGCGGCATTCCGCCTTTGTAGTCAATAAATTGAATACATCCTTCGCCAAAATAAGGTACATGGTCAGGATAATTGTGTGTTATTGTTCGCAAAAGATTTTGCTTTGCAGTCATACCTCTCGTTCCATCTTTCTGCAGGAGTCACGTATTACAAGTTCTGTTGGTATTACAACCTTTTTGGGCTTGCCTGCCTTTTGAATTGACATTAAGTCAAATAACATGTTGGCAGCCGCCAGCCCTATCTCATATTTGAAAATTTTAATTGTAGTTAAGGGAGGATCGAAGTGTGTTGCTATCCAGCTGTCCTCAAAACTTATAATTGAGATATCCTCTGGAATCCTCAGTCCTTTTTCCACTATAGCTTTTTTTGCCCCAATAGCCATGCCGTCAAAACCTACGAAAACGGCTCTAATATCTTTATTCTTTTTAAGCAGCTTATGCATTGCCTCATATCCGCTCTGAGCGCTGAAATCCCCGGCTTCTACAAGTTTCTCATCGAACTTAATTCCATGCTTTTGTAACGCTGACAGATAGCCCTGCATTTTGTCGAAACTTGTCTGAGTGGTTGAAGGTCCATTTATAAAAGCTATTTTTGAGTAACCCAGGTTGATAAGATACTCAAAAGCTTGAAATGCCCCACCGGAATAATCAGCAAATACACAATCTGCGCTATAAGAAGGTAGATGGCTTCCTACAAGGATTAACGGTATTTTCCACTTCTTAAGCATTTTTATAAAACTCTCGCTGAATGTTCCTCCGACAAGCAGTAAGCCATCTACCCAGTAATGCTTGATCATGGGGGGAACAGCCCTCACTGATGCTCTCAAGCGGCCATAATAAGTTGTAAACAGAAGGCCATATCCTCTTTTCTGTGTTTCTTCTTCGATACCTCGAGCAACATCATAGGCAAATGTGGGTATCATTGTGGAGAAACCATATTTCGTGGCTAATTTTTCGGGATTTTCATGAGTTGCAACAATCTCCATAAATCCTATGTTTTTCGTCTTTTTTGTAGTTATTGCCTGAGCTGCTTTTAGCGGTTTATAATTCAGCTCTTTGATTACCTTTACAACAGCTTCTTTTGTGTCTGCACTTACACTGGGTCTATTATTTATGACCAAAGACACAGTGCTTTTTGAGACTCCTGCCCTTTTGGCTACATCATTTATTGTGATTCCCATTATTTCTCACTTTGCAGATGCTTAATTGAACAGAATTAAATAATTAGAACCGGTTCGAATATATTAAAGCACATTTCAAAAATTTCGTCAAGGGTCCAATCGAATTTTTTTCCAGTCAATTGCCCCTGGAAGCTACATTCACCTTCTGCTTTACAATTTCTTCTTAAGCAGAAATCCCCTGAATCCTCTGTGTTTCTTATCTTTTATAGGATCAAATTTTTTATTGCCACCCAAGATCCTGTGAACATATGTACTTTTTGTTACCAGGATTAAAAATCCCTGTTCATTGAGCAGGGTGGTGCAGTCTGAGAGAATTGAGTCCTCCCAGGGCACGCCCGGATCCGATGTCGGACGGACAACCAGGGCCTGAAATAAGCCTTGAAGATCTGCAAGGTGCGGAACATGCTGTATTTGCATTAAATGCTCAGGGATTCCGGCACTGGTCATGTTCAGCCTTGATATCTCCAATTGCAGAAGATCCCTGCCGGCAAGTGTATATTGGATCTGGGAGTATTTTTCATTTTTGCTGATAAAAACAGGGATGTGCCCCTGTCCAGGATTCCAGAAGAGTATTCTCCCCGTAAGAGTATTAGGGAGAATTTCCATGAACAGCTCTGTTTCATATCCCAGAGTGTCGAACTCTGGAACATCATAAACAGTATACAGCGAGTAAGAAATACCGTGGGTTTTAAAGCAGTAATATCCCCGGATATAGGGTGAAAGGCCGGGCCGAGCAGATTCAGTTGATCTTTTTCTCACGAACCCGGCCATGAATACGCTGTGGTCTCTCTTTCTTTCCTGAAAGCGGATCTCAGCCCCGATTGCCTTTAAAGACGCTTCGGCAAGATCATGCAGGTCGTTTACAATAACAAAGGCAAATAAACCTTTTTCAGTAAGATGAAGGCTGTAACCTGAAATAATATCCCTAAGCACCGTGGCCCCGGCCTTGGCGGGCAGATTAGATATGATCAGATCAAATTTTCTGTGTTCAAAGCCGGAAAATCCCAAGCAGCCCTTAACCGCAGCAGGTGAAATATTGTTCAGAACTGCATTATACTCTGTAAAGGCCAGGGCTAAAGCGTCTCTGTCTGTCTGATAAATGTCCAGATCAGGGTTTTTCTTTTTTAAACTGATTCCCAAAACTCCGACACCACAGCCCAGATCAAAAGCAGATCTGAACCGGTTCATGTCCTGATTTCCGTATAAAGCTTTTAAGAGCAGCTTAGAGCCCTTATCCACATCAAAACTGCTGAAGAGCGACTGGGAAAGCGCAAAGGTTAGGGACACACCTGAGAAATTGTATTTAACCTGTTTATGGATATAAGGTTTAAAACGCCAGTTCAGTTGACTCGTTCAACATACTCCCGGGTTTCAGTATTAATCAGGATTTTATCTCCCTCTTTGATGAAGAGTGGAACCTTTACCTTTAAACCCGTTTTTACGGTTACAGTCTTTGTAGCTCCGGAAACGGTGTCCCCCTTAAGGGCATGCTCTGCTTTTGTTACAGTTAAAGCTATTTTTTTTTTCAGCAGGATATCCAATGGCTTTTCATTCCAGAATGAAAGCTGGATTTCATTACCCTCTTTCATGAAATAGACCTTATCCTCATGCCCCTCAATGAGCATGGTAAATTGCTCATAGGTTTCGGTATCCATGAACACATAGTTTTCATTGTCCGCATAGAGATATTGGGCCTCTTTTGTCTCCACAGTGATCTCTTCCAGGCTTTCCTGGGATTTATTCACCTGTTTCAGCACTAAGCCGGTTCTTAAGTTTTTAAGCTTTAAGCGGACAAAAGCTGATCCTTTTCCAGGGTTTACAAAATCTCTGTCCGTAACCAGATATGGCTCATTTTTTACTAAAAGAAACATTCCTTTGGAAACCGATCCCGCTTTAATCATAATATTCCCGAGATTATAACAGAATGAGGGAAAAAGTTAACCCCATCCAGGCTGTCCTGGTTCAGGAAGAACAAGAGGAGCCGGTCCACGCCTAAGGCCACTCCCGAGCAATTGGGGAAATTATCTTTGAATATCCCGGAAATCTCTGTATCCAGGCGGTGAGGTGCGAATGCACTCTTTTTTTTCTTCCCCTCCTGATAAATGAAGTGCTCAATCTTTTGGGGATCGATCTCTTCAGTATAACAATTGGCTATTTCCACGCCTCCAAGATAGAGTTCCCATCGCTCCGCCCAGGGAGTGCCTTTTTTCTTCCTGGCCAGGGTTGGGATGGCATACGGGTAGTCGTACAGGATAAGGGCACGGTCCACAGGCAGTTCCGGCTCTACACAGTTCAGAAAAAGCTTGTGGAAGATATCGGCCCAGTTATCCTGGGGAGTTACCCGGATATTATGATTTTCCGCTGCCTCAGTAATTGATCTTACCGACAAGAGTTCTTCCAGGTCCAGGTTGAGCAAGCTCCGGAAAGCCTTCTTCATGCTGATTCTCATAAAAGAAGGTTTGCAGTGGATGCTGCTTTTTTGATATTGAAATACCGGATCAAGACCCAGACGTTCAAAAAGGAATGAGAACAGACTTTCAAGTGTAGAAATTGAATCAAGGTAATCAGCCTCTACCGTGTACCACTCCAGCATTGTAAACTCGGGCTGATGAAGGGGGCTTACAGGCTCATGGTTCCTAAAGCTCCTGGTAATCTGAAATATATTTCCTGCACCCTGTGACAGCAGTCTCTTCATCCAAAGTTCCGTAGAGGGTATCAGATAGAGCTCGACAGGCTCTGCATGATGCTCTGACTGAGGAGGGAGATATTCCGTTTTAAAGATTTCAATGTTACTTTCTGGGATCAGAAAGGGAGATAGCAGGGGCGTATCCACCTCGAGGTAATGCGATTCAATAAAGAAGCTGCGTATGAGCTGAATGATCTCAGCTCTTTTCTTTAACCTGGCGATTCTTTTAAAGCTCATGTTTTCCGATTGTAACAGGGAATGGAAGCAGTGGACAGATTATACTTCTGATAGTTATATTGTACAGTATCTTTTTGGATATGAGGGGAGTATAGAGGAAATGAGCAGCGTTAAAACTGGAGATAGTTATTCCGGATTTAAAATCCTAAGCATGAAGGAACTCAATGAATACAGATCCACAGCCATTCGCTGTGTTCATAGAGCCACAGGCTGTGAGCTTTTACATTTAGCTAATGAAGACCGTGAGAATCTCTTTGCCTTCTGCTTCAGAACTCCTCCCCGGGATGACACCGGGGCGCCTCATATTCTTGAGCATTCTGTTCTCTGCGGTTCCCGAAGATTTCCTCTAAAAGATCCTTTTGTCGTACTCTTAAAGTCAAGTGTAAATACTTACCTCAATGCCATCACCTTTCCGGATAAAACCATTTATCCGGCCGGCAGCATGCTGGAAAAGGATTTCTTCAACTTGATGCTCGTCTACGGTGATGCCGTTTTCTTTCCTCTTCTTAAGAATGAGGTTTTTATGCAGGAGGGGCATCACCTGGAATTTCAGGATCTGACAGATCCGGAGAGTGATCTGAAGAGGGTTGGAGTGGTGTTTAACGAGATGAAAGGGGCCTTTTCCAGTCAGGAGATATTGGTGGCCATCTGGTCGATGAGATCCCTCTTCCCGGACACTCCCTATGCGTATGAATCCGGAGGAGATCCCCAAAAGATTCCCGGTTTAAGTTACGAACAGCTTGTTCAGTTCCACAGTACTTTCTATCATCCCTCCAACTGCAAGATTTTTCTCTACGGAAATATTCCGACTGTGAAGCAGCTTGAGTTTATCCAGGAGAATTTCTTAAAAGAGTTTTCGAAAAGGGAGATAGACTCAAAGATCCCACTTCAACCGCGCTGGCAGGAACCCATGTTTTTTGAAAAGACTTTTCCGGTTCAGGAGGGAAAGACCAGTGTTGAGCGCAGATCCTCTGTTACGATGAACTGGCTTACCGTTCCGGTTACCGATCCACTTAAGCTCATCTCCTTTGAAGTATTGACGGAAATTCTCACAGGCAATGCCGGATCTCCTCTGCATAAGGCACTGCTGGAATCAGGTCTGGGAGAGGACCTCTCTCCCACAACAGGGATTGACAGCGATCTCAAGGAAGTGATTTTTTCAGTAGGCTTAAGGGGAACGGATAGGGATAAGGTTAAAGAGATCGAGGGCCTTATTATTGCTGTGCTTACCGATCTCAGGGATGGGGGAATCGATGAATCCCTGATCGATGCAGCGCTTCAGCGGATTGAGTTCAGGAACCGGGAGATAAGGCGGGGAGGAAGGCCCTATTCTATTAAGATTATGCATAGGGCACTCCGGGGTTGGATGCATGGCACAGAACCTGAAACAACTTTAGAATTTACACGTTGGATGTGCCGTTTTAAAGAAAAAATCTCTAAGGACAAACACTATCTTGCAGACCTGCTCGATGAGTATTTTATAAATAATCCGCACCGCTCCACTCTGTTAGCGGAACCTGACCCTCATCAGGCAGGACGTGAAGAAGAGGAATCTAAAGCCCGGCTTGAGCAGATAAAGTATACACTTACTGAGAAGGCTAAAAGGGCTATTATTGATGACTCGGAAAAATTAAGGCGTTTTCAACGGGAATCTGAGACATCTGAAGAGATTAATAAGATACCTGCTATTGATATTCAGGATCTGCCTTTAGAAGTGGAAAAGATACCCACGCAAACGATATTTCAGGATCTGGGTATGCCTGTCTACTTCCATGACCTGTTCACCAACGGCATTGTTTACCTGGATATTGTTTTCGATACCAGCGGTATTGATGAGGAGTTGTCCGTACTTCTTCCCCTGTTCTGCCGGGCTGTATGCGGCTGCGGTCTGTCCGGGGTTCCCTATTTTGAGGCGGCCAGGCGGCTTTCCCTTACCACTGGAGGATTTTATGCGGCACTTAGCGCATGTAGTCCTGTAGACTTAAAAAACGGCATCCGGGAGCATCTGATCTTCAGGGTTAAAATGCTTGAGAACAGGCTAAGCGAGGCTATTCTTCTCATTTGGGATCTCATTACCAGGGCGGATTTTGATGATCTGAAGCGAATTGAGAATATTATTCTCGAACAGAGAAACGATCTCAAATCCTCCATAATACCGGCGGGACATCACTTTACCGCCTTAAGGGCAGGCAGCCGGCTCTCAAAAGCCCTGCAGATCGAAGAGCACTGGAAGGGGATTTCTCAGTTATTCAGCCTCGCGGAGCTGACAACAGGGCTTAAAGAGAAGCTTAAGGAATTAGTCTCTTCCCTGAAGAGACTGCGGGAGATCCTTATCTCTAAAGACAGGCTTATCCTGAACCTCACTTTTGACTCCTATGGATACCCCGAAGGAAGGGTAAAAGATGAGCTCTATCCCCTGATTCAATCTCTGCCATCCGGTAATCGTTTTTATCCGGCTCAGCCTGAATCGGGCAAGGTTAATCTAAAGATCAAGTTCGAATCTATTATTTCCTCATCTAAGGTAGGATGTGTGTCAAAAGCAATTCCGTGCGCCCGGTATGGAACTAAGGAAAGTGCTCATGAGTCCATTCTTTCTCATTTCCTGCGTACCGGGTTTTTATGGGAGCATATCAGGATGCGCGGCGGAGCTTACGGCGCCTTTGCCATGCCCAATGGTCTGGAAGGGATCTTTACCTTTTCTTCCTTCCGTGATCCGAATATCGTGGACACATTCCAGGCCTACAGGGGCGCCCTTAGGTATGCCAGGGATGGAGATATCAGCGAGGAAGAGCTTGAAAAGGCCGTGATCGGTACTATCGGACAGGAGGACAGGCCGCTTGATCCGGGCGAAAAAGGATTTGTGGCTTTAAAGCGGATTTTATACGGGATTACGGATGATCTGCGCCAGAGACGAAAGGGTTATATGATGTCAATCAGGAGAGGTGATTTGGCCGGGGCGGCCGATAATCTACTCAAGTCCTTTGATAAGGGTTGTTCTGTGGTTTTGTCCAACCGCAGGGCTTTAGAGAAGGAGGGGAGAGAAATGAAGGAATTGTTGGACACAATAACGGAAGTCCCGGAGTAAAAATAACAAAATGCTTGAAGAGACTAAAAATTTGATTACTAAGAAAGATCAATAATTTCTTTAATATTCTTTTTTACTTCATCGTATACAGCATCCTTATCGTTGTCCCAGACTTCTTTTAGTACAGGATTGATTTGTGTTGTCATTGCCAGGATATTATTATTTTCCTGTTCCTGCTGTAATCCAGTGTTTATAGTTTCAAGAACATATTCGCGGATTGATTGCCCATGTAAAGCTGCGTATGCTTTTATCATTCGCCGCTCTTCTGGAAGTACATCAATACTAAGTCGTTTTCTCTTTACATCTGATTTAGACATAAGCTAACTCCTTTACTGATTACGATGGCCAATTTAAACATAAGTGTCATGTCACTTAAGTAAATATGTGTAAAGAATAAATACATCGTATAGTCAGTACGATTTTCACGATTAAGAATCAGCTTTTGGCTTCTATCACAATGTCTGTTTTAATTGAGGAAATCAACAAAAAAAGTGCAGACGCTGCGGGGCTGAAGTGCTGATTGAGGGGGTGTGATTGTTGCCCGAAACCCAATGAAGAATGGAAGGAATGGTTTCTGAATGATACTGGTGATTGATACCAGGGGAGTTACATCTACACATAACCTTTTAAATATGCTAACCTCAATTCCCAATTAGGAGGGAGAGGAAATGCCTGACGAAAGAGGTAAGCTGAAAAATAATCGGGGAGACAGGGGAGCAAGTGCGAATGTTTCGGCAACGAAGCATAGCCCAGATCCTGGCTTCTGAAAGAGCCATACTTTGAGATTGACAACCATATGTCCGGCAAAGCTATTAACAGAATAGCCGCAAACCCAGAAGCAAGTTAAGCACTAAATCAACTGAGCAGAATGGCTCCGCGTCTCCTCTTTTATATAACATACAATTAACATTTTCTTAAATGGTAATCATGCTTCAAGACGATAGAAAAGGCCAGATTAAATGAATTCAATTGAGCTTCGACACAAACTAAAGTCCCGGCTTGCTGAAATATACGGTGACCGTCTTTGCGGAGTTGTGTTGTATGGGTCTGGAATCAGGGGTAATGCTCAAATTTTCCTCTCATATATGAAAATGATGCAAGAGACACACTAAAGGATGCAAAAGGATTCATTAATGAAATAAAAAGTTACCTCGTAAAAAAAGAATATTTATGAACATATAAAAATACTTTGTCCTGAACAAATACCTGCTTTCCATTTTTGGAGTGAGTGATTTCAAGGATTTGCAGGAGAAGTTAGAAGATGCACCGGTTGGCGTTGATAGTGATGGGAGAAGTTATTTTATAGCGGTTTATCGGCACAATCCTGCTAGTATTGGATTGTGATCTGCTACGCAGTCTCATTTAGCAGAGCTCTTAGCAAACCGCAAGATATTTTTGAGATTTTAAATAAGTTATAAAGGTATATGATTCCTCTAATGAGCCTACCGTTACCTGTTTTGTTGAACTCATGCAGAAAGATACCATTATAGGAGTGGAGCCTGTTGTAATAAGCCTCAGGGACTACGAACGTTCCTACTCCGTTCTAAATACGGCCGGTAGGTTCCGCGAAGATCCGATGGCTTCTTTATTGCTTGTTCCGGCAGCTGATGAAAACAGAGAAGAGCTAATCTTTTAAAATATTCTTCTTGAGTCTGAAAACGATTCACTAAAAGTAAAGCTTTTAAGAACTTGAGCAAGAGAATGTTCGGCTGAACAAAGAAAATGAACAACTAAAGCAGCAGGTGGCAAAACTATCAAAGACATCAAAGAACTCAAGTAAGCCACCATCGTCAGATATAGTAAAGGGTGAAGACAAACAGAACAAAAAGGGCAAGAAAAGAAAGTGGGGCGGACAACCTGGCCATCCTAAACACGAACGTCCTCCATTTTCCCAAGGGCAAATAAACTATTTCCATGAATATACACTTGAAAGTTGTCCTGACTGTTCTGGAACTTTAAGGCCCTGCGATGAAAAAGAGCCAATAATCATTCAACAGTAGGTAACGCTCTTGATGCACCATACAATGAGCTTCTTGATATTATTCCTTTGGAAACAAAAGTGAACGTCGACGAGACGGGCCACAAAGAAAACGGTGATAAATTTTGGACATGGTGCTTCCGAGCAGAACTTTACGTGTTGTTTAAAATTGATAAGTCACGAGGCTCTAAGGTTTCGATTGAAGTTCTAGGAAAAGAGTTTAATGGTTTGCTTGGTTGTGACTACTTTTCTGCTTATCGAAAATATATGAAAGACTTTAATGTGATGGTGCAATTTTGCATAGCACATCTCATCAGGGACAGCGGCAAGAACACCGAAGAAGAGATGCGCAGAATGTCGCGAATAGATTTCGAAAATTCGGTGCCGCATATTTCCAGTTTATCACAACACCTGAAATCGATCCTACAAATAATATTGCAGAATAAGCTATTCGTTTCGTTGTCATAAATCGTTATATTACCCAGGGAACTCGAAGTATAAAAGGAAGAAAGAATTGTGAAAGTTTATGGACTGTTCTTGCTACCTGTACATTACAGGGACGATCCTTCTATGAGTTCATACAGACAGCCGTTGAAGCATACTTCCAAAACAAATCCCCACCATCACTCTTGCCGGCAAAATCGTAACGGATATACTTCCTATGCGTGTAAATAAATGTGGAGGGGTTCAATCTCTCTAACTCCTGTGGACGTTTACCTTAATATAATACATGCTTTCCGTTATAGGAAACATCTTGAAAATAAATATTAAGCCTTTCTGCCTTCTATAACATCATCTTAGTTGTTTTAGCGAGTTATCCCCTTTAAGGATCATCTGTTCAAACAGCTTCTGTGAGGATTTCCTGCCCTCCTGCGAAACAAGGGTGATCAACTTCCGGAAAGTCTTTTTATCTTCGAGCAGCTTGAGGAAGGGATAGATGCTTTTTAGAATGCGGAAACCTTTTGCTGCGTTAATCCTGAAACTGGGTGTCCGAGAGCTCCCTCTCTTGCCGCTTTCCAATCCTTTCAGGTAAGCGTAGTCTTCGTCCAGTGCGGAGCTGATCCCCTTGCCTGCTAATTTCCTTGTAATCTCAGACTGGACAAGCTCCTGTACCCTCTCCAGATTGGTACCGGATTTAAAGGTGACCGGGAGAGACACGGTCACCAGCAATTCGCCCTCTTTAGTAAAACCGGTCCACCAGTCCGTATAAAATCCCTTTTCAATTACGATCGGAGTGGAACGGGGAACGAATTTCAGCTGTTTAAACTCATCTATTTTTTCCCTGGTCGACTGAATCTGCTGCTGCAGATGAGCATCACCCGGATGATCCTGAAGCTTTTTCTCCAGACCGGAGAGAACTTCATGTTCGAGATAATAGATAACCTGGGAAACAGGCATAAGCATCTGCTCTGACGAATATGTGAGCTCTTCACCTTCTTCAATTCCATAGGACGGCTTCTGCTGATTTTCAAATGCGAAAAAATAAAAAAAGATATTCACCACTTTTCGAAAAAAATTCGGAAGCCTTTCCGTTTTAAACAGCCGGGAATAATTATCATCCGGGGAGGTATACTTTCGAATAGCTCTGGCAATAACCTGTGCCACCATTCTGGTTTTTTTCGTATCTTCGATTTTTGATTCAAAGAAGGATGCGCCCCCTCTCATAAGCAACATCTGAAAAAGCCTTTTTGCTTCATCATACTCCTGTGATTCAGTTATCAAATTTTTCTGGTCCTCTGAAATATTTTCACTCCCTATCTCTTCGAGCATCCGAACAGCTGCTATGGATTTTTCTGCTGCCAGATTTCTATAGGTTTGCATGGATAAGTTTAGCTGCCTGGTTTCTATTTTATCGATAAACTGCAGGGCGATTTGAAATTTGATACAGATGAGTTTCAGATAGGCATCGATATCTTTTAAGCCTGAATAGGATATATCTTCATTTTTAATTTCCTGCTCAAGATATTCCTCCTCTTCCTGAAGCTTTCGCAGAGAAATATTACTCAAATCCTCGATTGAATAATCCATAATTTATCCTGGCATCTACAATAATAAGAACAACCCTTAAGGTCAAACCTGAATATTGCTTTCCTTTCGAGTTCCTAAGGTGTACTGACTGAAGAACGAGAAGCGAAACGCAACTTCCGCCTCATCAGTAATAATAAGGCCCCGAACATGGCAAAGCAGAAAAAGAGGATCATGCCGAATCCCCGAGCAATTCCCAGAGAGTGGCAGGAAAGCCCAATTGCCCAGGGGCCCAGCGCCCCGCCCAAACCTGCAAAGGTGAAGAGAATCCCCAATAAAGTTCCTACATTCTCACGATGTAGATCGGAAACCGCGGCCGTGACAGTGGGAAACATTATGGAGAAGAAGATACCTGTAAATGGAAGAAAAAAGACCAGCACAGGAGGTCCAAAGATTCCTATGGAAACGGTAATGATAGACCCGGCAGATGCTAAGAGCATTGTTTTAAGATAACCGATCCTGTAAACCCAAAAGCTGCCCAGGAATCGACCCAGTGTTATGCCGCCAAAAAAGAGAGAGAGGTAGATGGAACTCAACATAATGGAATGCGATTTAGCCTTCTTTAGGAATTCCACTATCCACGAAGCCATGCCGATCTCGGCCGCTACATATACGGTGATAAAAAAGAAAAAAAGAAGCATATCTCCACTGAATAATGATCTGCCAAGAGTTTTTAAAGCGATGCGGTTCTCGCTTGCTTGAGTCTTTTTGGGGTATCTGACTAAAAGGATGAAGATCAGCAGAAGTGTAACCAGTATAAGGCTCAAACGGTAAATGCTTCGCCAGGATAGATCGGCTGTTAAAAGCTGTCCCGCATAGATGGGTGCTGCCATGGAACCGACTCCGTGAAAAAAGGCCAGCATATTGAGATATCGTCCTCTATCCTGTGAGTATAGATCCACTATAATAGTATTGGCCCCTACTTCCAGGGAGCCCAGCCCCAGTCCAATTACAGCCATGGCTGTAATTAGGGCCAGGAATGAGCTGAAGCTGCTGTACCCGGTAATGCCTGAGAGAAGGGCGATGCCGGCTATTATTATTACCGTCTTTTTGCCTATAGTGTCGGATAAAGCTCCGGTGAGCAGGGTAGCGACAAGAAATCCTGCGTATGCTCCAAGGAGTATTGTGCCCCCCTGTGCATAGTTGAAATTCAGGTCCTGAAGGAGAGCGGGCAGGGCGGGCCCCTTCATATTGTCCGTAAAGCCGAATAGGAAAAAGGCGAAAAAAACACAAGCTGTTATCAGTTGTTTTGGCGATTTGTCTTCCGGCATAGTGGAACCTCAATTGACATAAAGAATATATATAGACAGGGTTTTAGTACACCGGCAAAGTCACTTTCTAAAAAATCTCATATATGTTAAGTTTCATGACCTAAAGAAATAAATTATGACTATGGAAGTTTTTATTCTCGGTACCGGAGGTATGATGCCGCTGCCGGGCAGAAGCCTGACCTCCATCCTGCTCAGAAGGGAAGGAGAGCTCCTTCTTTTCGACTGCGGGGAAGGCACCCAGGTTTCATTACGCCGGTTAAACCTCAGGTGGAAGAAAATATCAGTAATCTTTATTTCCCACACCCATGCCGACCATGTTACCGGGATTCCTGGCATCCTTATGCTGTCTTCACAGGTTGACAGAGACGATCCACTGTATATTATTGGACCTCCCCGCATTAAGGAGTACGTAGAGGCGAGCCGTAGAATTCTGGATATGTATATTAATTATGAGATTGTAGTAAAAGAAATTTTCGATGAGACTATTGTTTATAAGGGCAGTGGGTACAAGGTGCGCTCCCTGCCTTTGAAGCATTCCAAACCCTGCATGGGATTTACCGTAGAAGAGGAAATGCGCCCGGGTATTTTTTTACCGGAGAACGCCGCTTCCTTAGGAGTGCCTCGAGGCCCCCTGTGGTCCGAGCTCCAGGCAGGCTCCTCTGTCAAATTGGATTCAGGAAGGCTTGTAAAACCCGGGGAGGTTATGGGCCCCAAAAGGAAGGGCAGAAAGTTCAGTTTTATTACGGATACCTCTTTCGTACCCGGGGTGTCTGATTTTGTGAAAGAGTCAGATCTCTTAATTTGTGAAGGTATGTTTGGTGAGGATCTTTTAGAGGATGCTAAGGATAAGAGGCATCTTACAGCCAGGCAGGCTGCAACTATCGCAAGAAATGCCTCGGTAAAGAGACTGGGCCTTATCCATTACAGTCCACGGTATACGGAGCGAGAGCTTAAAAAGCTCCTTCATCAGGCAAGGGAGCTTTTTCCGAACAGTTTTTTAACCAGGGATTTACAGACCCTGACTCTGCCGTTGCACGAATAGAAGCGGTCTTGACCCTGAAACGTGTTCTTATTATTTTATATAATAAATTTATGAGCCTGTATTGGAGTCTGTGAATGATCGAGGTAGATAAGTTAGGTAAGCATTACGGATCTTTAGAAGCCGTTAGAAACGTTTCTTTTGAAATTGACGACGGAGAGGTTGTCGGCCTCCTTGGACCCAATGGGGCGGGTAAAACCACTATTCTGAGGATTCTTACCTGTTATATCTTTCCAAGTTATGGAACTGCCCGGGTTAATGGTTATGATATATTTGATCAAGCCCTGGAGATTAAAAAATCTGTAGGCTATCTCCCTGAGAATGCGCCATTGTACACGGATCTGAACGTGATGGAATACCTGGATTTTATCGCAGAGTCACGCTCATTGACCGGGAATACTAAAAGTGAGCGAATTGAGTGGATTATTGAGGAATGCGAGCTGAATGACGTTGTCTACAGGAGCATAGATAAAATTTCCAGGGGGTTCAGGCAGAGAACGGCACTGGCTCAGGCTATTATTCATAACCCGGAGATCCTGATCCTTGATGAGCCTACTACCGGTCTTGATCCCAATCAGATCATAGAGATTAGAGAGCTCATAAAACGCCTGGGCAAGAAAAAAACCGTTATTCTCTCTACTCATATCCTGCAGGAAGTTGAAGCCACCTGCCGCAGGGTATTGATACTGAACGAGGGTGAGATTGTTGCCAGGGGCACAAGCGAAGAGATCTGGCGGGAGATGAAGGGGGAGACAATCTTAAGCCTGACCTTAATAGCGGCTTCATCACAGGACAAACTTCCGGTTACAGATTCTTTAAGTGGACTTGAAGGGATCAAGGAAATTATTGAGACTTCAAAGCTCGCTAAGAACAGATTAGCCTTAAAGCTATCCCTGGATCCTGAGGCCGATGCGGAAGAGGCCATATTCGACTGGGCTGTTGAAAGAGGATACAAGATAATATCGATGATTCCTAAAGCTTTCAGCTTAGAGGATATCTTTATCAAATTGACCCGGGAGGGAGGTGAAAATGCCGGCTAGTATTCGTCCGATTGTTCAGAAAGAGCTCAAATCCTATTTCAATTCACCAATAGCCTACATCGTTATTGTCACTTTCCTGATGTTTTCCTCCATCTGGCTTTTTTATCTGCAGCAGTTCTTCGTCATGAATGTCGCCTCCATGAGGGTTTTCTTCAGTATAATTCCTATTGTTTTTATTATAATAATGCCGGCAATTACCATGAGGGGTTGGGCTGAAGAGAAAAAGCTAGGCACCATGGAAGTGCTGATCACTCTTCCCTACCGGGAAAGCACTTTAGTCATAGGTAAGTTCCTGGCCGGCTTCTGCCTGCTCCTGATAATGAGCCTCCTGACCTTACCCTTACCCCTCCTTTTAAGCAGATTCGGAAACTTCGACTGGGGTGAAATCTTAAGTCAGTATCTGGGAGTTTTACTGATCGGCGCAGCAGGCATATCGATCGGGCTCTTTGTTTCTTCTTTTGCAACCAATCAGATAAGCGCATTTCTTTTAAGCTTCTTTGTGCTCCTCATTTTTACATTAATCTCCCGGGTCAGTTTTATATTTATTTTACCGCCGTGGGCAGCAGGCTTTTTTAATTATCTTTCCCTGGGCTTTCATTTCTCCAGTTTTCAGAAGGGTCTGATCGACACAAGGGATCTCTTCTATTATCTGATCGTTATCGGACTTTTTATCTATATGAACATTAAAGCTTTAATCTTTATGAAATGGTCCTAAGGAAGTAAGGAATGGTTAAGAAGAAAGCGGAAATTCTTATTTCTATTATGGTAGTTGCCATTGCGGTCTTTTTAAGTCTGAATACAAACCGCTTTTTTTACAGGATTGACCTGACTGAGAATAAAATCTATTCGATCTCCAGGGTTTCCAGAATGCTTTTTCAGGAAATTCCCGATCAGGTGTATATCACATACTATATTTCAGACAAATTGAAATCCCTCTATAATTTCCCCTCTCAGATAGAAGATCTCTTAAATGAGTATGCTGCCTATTCCAGGGGGAAGATAAAAGTCGCCATCCAGGATCCGGTAAAGACAGGGGATATTTCCCGTGCCGAAGCTTTAGGCGTCTATCCCCAGCAGATTGAAGTGGTTGAAAGAGATGAACGGAGTTATGCAAAAGTCTACTCAGGTATTGTTATTCAATACCTGGACCGTCATGAGACGATCCCCGTGGCAGCCAGGCCGGAGTCTTTGGAGTATGATCTGACCTCGAGGATACGTAAAATAGTGATTAATGAAGAGCGAGTAATAGGCATTCTGCTGGGCGATGATGATAAAAACTTCAGAAAGGATTTCGGAAGGCTTAAGGCGGATCTCTCTTCGGATTTTACTGTAAGAGAGTTAGAGAGAGGGAAAGATATACCGGATGATGTATCAATACTGTTCGTATTCGGAAATAAAGACTTAGATGAGTTTGATCTGTTCCCCATCGATCAATTTATTATGAAGGGAGGCAGGGCTCTCTTTGCAGTTGAAGGAGTGCAGATTGATTTTTATAGGGGTCTGGCCGCCAGTAAAATGGAAGAATCTCCCCTTTTAGATATGCTAAAGACTTACGGCGTTGAGGTGAAGCGGGAATTAGTTTTGGATAAATACTGCCAGAACTTCCGCATCCCCAGACAGATATTCGGTCAGATCATGTGGGAGATACTAAATAAATATCCTTACTGGATAACTGTAGCCGGGCAGTTTGTAAACATGGACAATCCCATTACCGCCAGGTTTTCAGGTCTCGATCTCTATTGGGCAAGCCCCCTTAAGCTGATTGAATATGAGAATGTAACAGGCCAGTGGCTCATTCGCACAACTCCGGAAGCCTGGACCGTAAAAGAGCGATTTGAAACTAACCCCGAGCGGGCGGGAATACTGCTTATGATGGACCATGAGACTTCAGGGCAGTATATCCTGGCTGCAGGCTTGAGCGGTATATTCTCAAGCTTCTTTGTCAATAAACAGATTCCAGGCCGTGCGGGAGAAGAGATGGGTTGGAATGAGATTATTCCTAAAAGTTCAGACGCGCGTCTCATTATAATCGGAGATGCGGATTTTGCCAGTGATATTTATCAGTATACAGATGCTGTTTATAACATGAGCTTTGTGAGCAACTCTGCCGAATGGTTGAGTAACTCTGAAGATCTGCTTGAGATAAAGACAAAAGTTTCCAAGGATATGAGGCTCAATAAGATCCAGGAACCTGAGAGAAGAGCAAGATCCGCTCTCTTTACCCAGTTATTCAATCTAGTGTTTATTCCCATGCTGGTTATTATTTTCGGGCTGGTAAGGTTTTTTTACAGGCGAAAGAAGAGCGTATATTACGGGCTGGAGGAATAGATGAGTTTTAATTTAAAATTTGAAAAAAAGATCCTGCTCTTAAGCATCATTCTATCTGTCTTAATTATTATATATATATTAGGGATTATTTTTTCACCTGCCAGCATTCGCAGGCGTGAGGCGGAAACCCAGCTTTTCCCAATATTAAACAAGGATAGAATCAGTGAGATTAAGATATCCGATCCGGAAGACAGTGTGACACTTAAGAAAACGGATAATGCATGGACCATACTTATTGGCGGCATTTATTTCCCAGCCTCTGATTCTAGAATCGAAGCCCTGCTTAAGCACCTTATTTCACTTAAGAGAAATAAAGTATTATCTGTCAATCCGGATACATGGAAGGATTTTGATGTTGCCGGGGATACTGGTCAGAGGATATTATTGTTTGATAAATCTGAAAATAAAATTGTAGATCTTGTGGTAGGCAAAGCAGGTCTAGGCGGCAAGGGCAGATACGTCCGGATTGAGGGAACTGAAGAAGTCATACAGGTTGATAAATTCTTTTACAGCTATTTGAACACTGATAAGAAGTATTGGTCCCATCTTAAACTGTTCCCTTCCGATTTTGAGGGCAGAGACTTTATTTCCATAACTGTTCGCAGCCATATTTCATTAAATGAGGATAATGCAGCATCATCCCCACTGGATTACACCCTGGTCATGAGAGAGGGAGGTGAGAATTTAGCCTGGAAGGTTGAAGGCCGGGAAAACATGGTCCTCTCCAACAAAAAGGTGGACAGAATGGCAAATTCCCTGGCGAATTTTGAGGGTATAGAATTCGCTGCAGGTATCTCTGAGCAAGCTGCCGGCTTTTTTAGCCCTTCCGCTGTGATACTCTTTACGACAGTTGATGACAGGACTTACAGGCTCCTTATTGGGAACAGGGCTCCCGAGGCGGATCAGTTCTATGTGAAGCTGGAGGGTCAGACCTACAGCTACCTGGCCGCGGAATGGCGCATTAAAGAGATAATTAAGCCTCTTGAGGAATTACTTGAGGACCTTGAGAACGAGTAATAGGGATTTTTAGCCCTTTATAGAGGTAAGTACTCTGCGGAATTTTTCAGGATCAGCTCTGAAAGCGATTATCTGGTTTCCCCCTGCCTTAATCGCCTGTTCTAATGATTTCTTAGTTTCAATTAACAGTCTCTGCTCACTGATGAGTCGACCATTGCGAGCGCTCAAGCCGATGGAAACTGTAATACGTCGGCCGCCCCAGAAAGAAGACTCAACCCGCCTTTTAAAGCCTTTGGCATCCGCTATAGCCTTCTCGAGACTCCTATCCGGCAGGATAACAGCAAAGGCATCTGTGCCGTATTCGAAGGCCAGATCCTTAAATGGAAAACTTGCAATGACAAGCCTGCTCATCTGGTTGTATGTATCTTTTTGTGCGGGACTTAAGCCTGTATCCAGGGTAATAAAAACTAAAGACAGGTCCTGATCAAAAGAGGCGGCTCGCTCCAGTTCAAAGCGTAATCGTTGCTCAAGATGCTCTTTCCAGCCAAGTCCTGTTTCCGGAGAGGTCAGGCTCCTGCCTGGTTGTGCTGTATCTGCTTTCTGGCTACTTTTTACAGGCTTTTGATGAACAGGTGTATAAGAGGGGTGAAAATGCTTAACAGGCCCAGGTTTTTTGCTTATAGTGGCAAAGAGCAGTGTCATAATGGTGAGAACGAAAAAGATAAGCAGAAGGCATAAAATCTCTTTAAGAATAGGATACAGATCCGTTTTACCAATCAGCTCAAACAGGCCGTCAATATGGAGATCCCTATCGATTCCCGGGGCAAAAAAAGAAGAAATTTTAGTTTGGTGAATTGAATTGAGCTTATATTCAGGTTTACCCTTCCATGCTTCACCCACCCCCGGGCGATCAAGATCCTCAATTAACGGGCTTAAGAGATAATATTTACTACTTGTCAAGAGATACAGTATTCCCTTTTCTTTAGAATATATGGAGAGGAGAAGTATCTTATCCATATTTAAAAAATTTCTCTTTATTTTCTGCTTGAATATTTCAGAATCAAATTCCCCCTCAGCCAGATACGTTGACAGGGCTGAGATTTTTATTTTTTCAAAACTGCTGTGGATAGCGGTAAGATTTTGGTTTATGCATGTGCTTAGTCTGTATACTATCAGGGTAACGAGTATGATTAAAAAGACAATACTGATACTATAATACACAGTGAGAACTTTTTTACTCATACTAGTATTATTATAGGCAGAAACTGGAGATTATGTATACTTTTTTCGTATAATATTCATATGGAGGGTAACATGAAAATTCGACATAGGAGCTTGCCTGCGGGCTGGTACCCCGCTACGGAGTCCCAGACCTCCGCTCAAATAGAAGAGCTTATTAAAAGCTTAAGTAAATATTCCGGGGAATCTGAAGCCCAGGCTGTGCCTGAATCCAGTGCTGGTATTGTACCTCATGCAGGTTGGTCTTTTTCAGGGAAAATTGCGCTTCAGGTAATCCGGAGGATACCCCCGGATACTAAAACCATTGTGGTGACCGGCGGGCATCTGGCTCCAAGGGATAAGATACTGGCCGCGTTTGAGGAGGGTTATGAAACCCCCCTGGGGGTACTAAAGGCGGATCTTGATCTGCTTGAGTATCTTAAGACCAAAGTGAGTTTGCTTGAGGACCGGTTTGAGGATAATACGGTAGAGGTACAGCTTCCCCTGATCAAATATTTTTTTCCCGAAACGAGGGTGTTGGGCTTAAGGGTTTCACCAACGGAAGAGTCGATTCATCTGGGTCAAATTTTGGCAGAAGCGCAAAAATCTCTTGGTAGAAGCATTGCTGTAGTAGGTTCCACAGATCTCACCCATTATGGCCTGAACTACGGATTCAGTCCTAAGGGATCAGGGAAGGGAGCGGTGAAATGGGTGAAAGAAATTAATGATAAAAGAATCATAGAGTCCCTCATTAATATGAATCTTCATCAAGCCCTGGAACGGGGGGTTAAAGAGAAATCGGCCTGTTCAGTGGGCGGTGCTGTGGCAGCAACAAGTTTTGCCTCAAAAAGGGGAATATCCAGAGGTGAGCTTCTCCATTACACAACCAGCTACGATATTTATCCGAATGTATCTTTTGTAGGGTATGCCGGAATTATTTTTCCAGATATCGAGCGGCAATAGAAACGGCCCAATCTCTGACTCTTTCCAGGATTTCCGTTCCCTTAATGTTTCCCCCCGTGCTCTCCTTTAAGGCTGCAGCGGCGGGATACTGCGTTATCCAGAGAGTCTGTTCCTGTTCAGATAAGCTGTTGAAATACTCAACTAAAGGATAATAGGGTGTGGGAAGAGATTTAAGACCTTCAAGATAGTTTTTTAAGAATTTTCTCCACTCCGACCCTGGGGCTCCGGCCGACAGAATTCCGGCTATGATGCTGCTTTTCCGGGGTTCAGAAGCTATCTTCTGAGTTAAATTCAGAGGTACGCCTTTTCCCGGCAGAGGAATGATTTGAACGCTGCTGTTTATTAAATAATTTTCCAGCCTCTCTTTATAGCTGATCATGGGCAGCGTAGTGTAGCGCAGGGAGCCTTGAACGCGTTCTTTGATAATGGAGTTGTTTTTAAGGATAAAAGAAAAGAATAGAGATTCCAGGGTCTGCATGCGGTTCTCCATGGATCGGAAGAGGGGATAAATATATGTCCCTCGGCAGTAAGATTTCCCCTCAGGAAAGGAGAAATCCGCACCCAGAAGGTAGACTTTTTTTGCGCCAAGAAATTGAGCTAATGAAATGGCAGCGTGGGAAACATTGCCACCTGAGGTATCAATGGTAGGAAATCTTCTCCAATTGGATGCCACATACTGAGAAAATGGATGGCCGCTGGAAAAGAAAATGGTTTTATCCGTCAGCCTTGTAATGACCGGAGGAGATGCAAGATCTAAAACCAGGGGAATGTCTTCAGGAATTCCCTGAAGGAAATGATGATAGCTGATCTGCTGGCAGTCGATTGAGATGACTAAATCGGGCTTAATACCGTACTGCAAGAGGGCGGGAAGAGAAGTATCCGAGGCGATAATAAAGCCCTTTTCTTTCAAGGAACGTAACCGGTCGATCTGAAGTTCTAAGGAGGGACCTGCACCGATAACAATAGCCTCACGCACGGGCTTAAGAGATACGGTCGATTTTTGAGCAGTGGATAAATTGGCCAGGGTGTTCACAAACCATTTTTTCCCGAATTTGGCCTGTACGGTGTAATCATCCGCAATCTTACCTATTACTGATTTAATTGATGAGAAAAAATCCTGAAAATATTCTTTATTAGATTCGAAAACCGATCTCAGTGGGATTGTCTCCAAATCACCATCAATCGCCGGTAAATAATCGGAAAGCAGAAATTCACTGAGAGAATCCGGATCTCTGTCTATATGGATGTGAACCCTGGAGTCCAGAAGAATCGATCTCAAATCGATTCTTTCAAGTACAGCTCGGAATATGGCCGGATCGCTGTCAACGAGTAGAATTTTTGATACTTCCTGATTCTCTAAGAATGGAGTAATATGAAAGCCCCCGCCGATACCAAGGAATACTAAATACCCTTTCCCCTTAAATAATTTTTTGAAACGTCTGCCTTCTTTCTCCGGATCCACAGTTGAATGGAATGGTATGGATCTCTGGTCGCTCACATGTGCCGGTACGAGCAGACCTGATTGAGTGGGGATAAATGTTATATCCCTGCTCGACTTAATCCTGCTTAAATGTATGCACAGTTCGGGATCACGTACCGAAAGAGCAAGTAAATTCCGTTCAAGAATTGAGATTTCTGTCATAGGCTTTCATATATTCTATTTTGCGGTATATGCTCTGCATAAAGTTTCTCTCCTTTTCAAGAAAAGAAAGCGCCTTCCTGGCTGCATGCCTGTCCCCTTTAAGTCTGAATATTCTTTTAGTTTCGGTTAAAGAACCGGGATCAATATAATATGCTAAGGAAAGCTGAAAGGGCTCTGTTATCAGGGGATCGATCGATTTTTTTGCAGTTATTTTATCCATGGCCTTTTTTACCCGGAGATCCCAGTCTTCAAGCAGTTTAAGGGCTTTAGAAAAACGCTCTTCTCTTCCCGGATACTGTTTTCTGTCGATGAACGGCTTATGAGAAATAAGAGGCTTAACAGAATTTAAGTGCCTGATCATGGCAGAGGTGTCTATTTCTTTCATACTATGCAGAGTAATACCTGTAGGATTCAAACGGTATACTTTTAATTTTACATCTTCACTTAAATTATTAAACCAGCCCGCATAGGTTTCTAAAGATAAACTGGAGCGGACGGAAATATTGTTATTTCTCTTTACTGCAGGCGCCAGTTCCGCTGCGCGCGTATACATGAGACTCTGGAATGGGTGGAGACGATCCACAGTGTTTTGAAGAAAAAACTCAAAGGTATTTGGGCGAGCATGAGATTTAATATCCTCATAGCAGAGATCGAATCCGGTAAAAAAAATTTCACTGTTGCAAAGTTTTAATGCGAGCTCCATTGCTGTAGCAGCTACAGTGCCATGCGACAGTATTGTTGGAGCTCGGATACCGGCTTTTTCGAGCAGGGCTTTTTCAAAGAAATTATCCTGTGAAATAAGGAAGATTTTCCCCGGGATCCTCCAGGATCCTATAGAAGCGGAGAGTGGCATGGCCAGGTTTATGACCCGGCCGGCCAGAGGGTGCAGATGATACATGG
Source organism: Spirochaetales bacterium (assembly GCA_030615505.1). Taxonomy (GTDB): domain Bacteria; phylum Spirochaetota; class Spirochaetia; order SZUA-6; family DRHE01; genus JAUWZD01. The sequence continues at coordinate 32,859 of JAUWZD010000038.1, forward strand.
CGTAATAACTCGGATCAGTGATAACTACTAAATCCGGTAATAATCCCTTTTCCATCAGGTAAAACACGGCCGAAGGTAAGGCCCAGAGAAAAAGCCGGTTGCGATAGCGGGAAATAAGACCGGCAGCCCTCTCTAGAGTCGGTCCTGATGCCGCTATCATAATGGGAAGTTTTATCCTGGAATCAGGATTTGTGCAGAGTGTGGAATCGATGGAAATAAAGTTCATAAAGCTGTTCTGAATCCAGCGCTTTCCGGCAGACAGGGTGGTAAAAATACTGCCTCGTAGTTCCTTCAGGAGCTGACTGGATGCCCGATTCGCAGTTTTGGACAGTTCAGGGAATATGGCAGCCGAGGCGGGCCATTCAAGAATCTTTAATCCCTCCGTATCCAGTTCATTGATGTGGTCTCTTAAAAAGGAAAGCAGTGTTTGGGTCTGGCCCGGGTGCCAGAAAAAAGAGGCTTTTTGTGTGCAATTAGCTGAAATCTCCTCAGAATAGAAAACCGGAATAAGCTTAGCATACGGGAATTTACACTGAACAGCCCGGATGATATATCCTAATCCTGCGCCAAGCAGGATAATGGTAGAAGGCTTATCATCCTTAATGATCTGTTTTATAAAGCGTTCAGCTTCTGCCGCCGGGTCGTAGGCTGAGTGTAAATGGATACCCTCAAGCGTGGCTGTGGGATGCCCGGTCCGGGAGGATATGATTTCCAACATAGAGCAAATCAGGTAAGTTCGGATAACAGCTCCAGAACGTCTTCCCCATTTTCAGGGAAAATTCTCACCTCCTGGTTAGAATTGAAAGAGCCCTCATCGACAGTTTCCCTGAAGAACATCTTAAGGGACAGCCCTAAATGACTTATTAAAAGCTCCGGATCTGTTTCATCCATTCCATGAATAAGAAGCAGGACATGGTTCTTATTCAGATTATAGATATTGCCAATATCCATAATAAGAGATTGGATAATAAAAGCAATATCTTCTTTAAGCCGGAAAGGGTCCAAAAAAGCATTACCTCTTATGACAGCCTGAGATAATTTCTCTAAGGACAATTTAATCAGAGCCAAAGATATTCCCTTTTTTTGACATGTTTGGGCAAGATCCTGTACTTTATCCTCTAAAGCTTCAGGGTTCTCAAAAGAGGCCTGCTTGAGGCTTTTAAGTTTTTCCTCCCTTGCCCTGAAGATAATCGGCGCAGCCCGAAGTGAGATCTCTTTAAGTAAAGTTGAGATATCTTTCATATGTGGATCTTTCAGCTCTGTAATCAGGATTACAGCAAGGAGTTTCTCCTCAAAGATGATGGGTGTGAAGATAATTTGGGTGAGAGCAGTAAATTCCCTGGAAGAAAAGCTCTGTTTAAATTCAGCTAATTCCTGTTCTTCTGAAAGAACCAATACATCCCCATTTGCGACTCGGTTAAAAGCCTTGTTGTATCCGAGGGGAATTCGTAAACGGTGGAGGGTAGTTTTATCAAAGCCAACACTGGCCCAGGGAGCAAAGAGCATTCTGATGGGATCGTACAGGAGCAGTGCAGCCTTGGTAAGGTAAAGATTCTTGTGCAAAATAGAAAAGAGACGAGCAGGAACCTCAATACCATCCTTCAATCCGGCAATACTTGAGAAGATGGTTTGTGATTCACCGTGCTCCGCTATCTTGATGTTTTTTACGGCTCGTTCTAATTCTTCATCCTCGATGGAAGGTTCGATAATCGTCGGAGGAGAATCCAGGCCGGCCTCCTTCCAGGTTAAGGGAATTTGAGAAGGAGGGAGTTTTTTCTCCAAAGAGACCGGAATCCTTGCGGGTTGTAGTTTATTATGGCTGCGTTTCAGCAGGGCATCGAGCTCTGCTTGATTAATTTGAGGAGATTTAAAAAACTTTTCTGCAGTAATTCCATGTTTTAAGATATTTTGTATCTTATGGAGGAGTCCTCCATGTTTGGTCACCGGCTTCTGGAAAGAGATGGCTCGCTCAAAAAGCCCCATTTAGGTTTCCAGCCCCAGTTCCTTAAAAAGCTTCTTGTATACCCCGAAGTATTCTGAATTTGCAAATTCACGAATTTTTTCTTCAGGGAGGTTCTCCAATAATTGGTCCAGATAGGAGAGAACGGATTTAATATCAGATTTAAGGTCATCAGGGATGGACTTTACTTCAGAGTAGTCTTTCTCTTCAGCAGGCAATTCTTCTACTGTAGGGATTTCCTCTTCCACAGTCTCAATTTCAGGCATTTCAGCAGTTAATTGCTCAATCTCTGTTTCTTCCACAGCTGTCCCTAACTCGGTTTCTTCTAACCCGGCCTCTTCTAATTCTACCGCTTCCAATGCAGGCAATTCTTCTTCTAAAGGCATCGCTTCTGCCTCAAGCGCTTCTTCTGTCACTTCCTCTACAGACAATTCTTCTATGTCTTCACCCAATATGTCTTCACCCAATATATTTTCTCCCAATTCGGGCCCGGCTTTTTCTTCTAACTCGACCTCTTCTAATTCAGCAGCTTCTTCTTCCCTGGCAACCCCTAACCCGGCAACCCCTAACCCGGCAATTTCCTCCTCCGGTTCTACGCCGAGCTCTTCCAGCGGGAGCTCTTCTTCAACTTCTTCTGTCAATTCCTCCAGATCCAGTCCCTCTACGGGTGCAGGTTCGGTCAGTTCCAGGTCTGGTTCCTCTACGGGTGCGGGTTCAACAGGTTCCAGATCAGCCTTTTCCTCAAGCACAGCCGCTTCAATGGAGGGTTCAGCAGCAAATTCTTCCTCTTCCAATTCCAGGTCCTGTTCGGTTAGCTCCTCCAGGGTGAGTTCTTCAGTTTCAGCTTCCTCCGGCAAGGCTTCAAGATCAAGTTCCGCTTCAGAGGGAATTTCCAGTTTCTCTTCAGCCTCTCCTAATTCCAGGGCAGGTTCGGCCTCTGCGGTTTCTTCAAGGGATAATTCTCCAAGCTCCTGTTCAGGTATATCAATCTCTATTTCTTCCAGGGATTCCGGCTCAGCCTTTGCCTCTTCCTCGGGCACCCCTAACTCGGCAACCCCTAACTCGGCAACCTCTTCGACTTCAAGATCAAGCTCCCCGCCTTCGGCTTCTGCCGCTTCTTCCTTTATATCTGCTGTGTTGAGGATATTGTCCAGCTCATCACCCGTAAGAGAGATGGTTTCATCTTCCTCTTCGTCAAAGAACCCTCCTGCCTGAGGTGTAACGGGACGAACCTCAACTTCTCCGGGTGCCTTCTTTTTTCTTCCCAGCCCGGAGAGCTCTTTTTTCAAGTCGCGAATCTCATTCCTGATTTCACTGAGTTCATGCTCAATTTTCTGAAGGATTTCTGATTCTCCCCCTGAAATGGATGCGCCTGTATCTGAAAGGGTTAAATCATCTTCTAAAGCACTGATATCATCAAACTCTTCATCCACAGCGACGGCTTCTGAAAGAGGTACCTCTATTTCACCTCCCTCCACTTCAATTTGCTCTTCAACTTCAAGTTCTAATTCAGGCAGTGCTTCTGCGGATTCTTCCGGTTCTTCCAGCTCTAATTCTCCAAGTCCTTCATCTGCCGTAGGAAGGGTTATATCAGGTTCACCGAGCTCCTCGATATCAAGTTCAATATCCGGCAGTGATTCCTGGTCAGCATCACCCACTTCCTCATCGCTTACAGGGATTTCCACACTTTCCTCAGGTGTTTGTGTGCCTAGATCCAGATCCAAATCTCCCAATTCAGCAAATTCTTCAGATTCTGATTCGAGTTCTGATTCGAGCTCACTGGAATCAGAGGGAGAAAGTTCGGTTTCCAGCTCACCCAGAAGTTCCTCCTCTTCTTCGCTTAATGTAGATTCTCCAGTGCTCTCAAGATCAGATAATTCAAAAGGCGTTTTTTCTGCAGCAGGTTCTGCGACTTCCTCAGGCTTGACCTTTACCCAAACACCGTATTGTTCAAGAGATTCATCATCCGTTTTTCCAACTTCACTCTTTATATCAGCACTGTCTAAGATATTATCAAGTTCGCTGGAGGAGAAGGTCGCATCTTCAGCTTCCGCTTCCTCTATTGGGCTATCCTTTTGCTTCTTGATGTCATCTAATGCCATATATTTCTCCCGGGAAGGTTTATACATATAATTATCGGAATAAATCAACCCCTTTTTATCTAATATTACTCTTCTACAATCTTTTTTCAATAGGTATTGATATATACATGTGAATATTCAAGGGATTGAAAATTTTAGCCGTACATATAGAAGAATGAAGATATTTCGTCTGATCCTCTATCTATCTCTTGGATTTATATGCAGTTCTCTTCTTATCTTTCTGTTCGGCAATAGGGGTATTCAGGAATATAAGGCTCTGTTGGAGTATAGAGAGCTTTTAGAAAAGAATATACAGGATTTGAAGGCCATTAATGGAAAGCTTCTTGAGGATCTTTATACTCTTAAGTCAGATCCTGAGAGTATCGCACTTAAGGCCAGGGAGTTGGGATATTTTAGAGAAGATGAACGGGTTATCAGGGTAGAAGGATATATTCCTTTAAAGGGCTGTTATGAGGTTGGTAAAATCATCAGAAAGGTATCTTCAGCCGATCAACAGTCATGGGTTTTCAACCTTTTCACTCTTTGTATCCCGATTGCGCTTTACCTTTTTTCCTACATACGAAGGAAGAATAGCAGGTATGGTAATAGGAGTTAATAATCCTTCCGCTTTTCAAAATTTAATTCAGGTCTTGAAAAAGTGTGGAATTGCTATTATGCCCTGCGATACGATTTACGGAATTGTGGGGATCGTCCCGGATACAGAGAAAAAAATTAGGATAATAAAGGAAAGAGAAGCGAACAAGCCTTTTATTCGCCTTCTTGACTCTACTACCTGGCTGCAAGATATTACAGCGACAGACCTTCCCGATTCATTAAGAGAATTTTGGCCGGGGCCCCTAACTCTTATTTTCCCGGCTAAGAGGGGCGGGACAGTGGCTCTGCGTGTACCTCGGGATCCGTTATTGCTGAAGACTCTTGAAGAAGTGGGGAAACCTCTGTTTTCTACCAGTGTCAATTTATGCGGCCGGGAAGCGATGTGGAGAATTAAGGACATAGTGAGAGTTTTCCGAAAAAAGGTCGATCTTATTCTGGATGCCGGCGATCTGCCCGGGAGCGCCTCCTCCACAATACTGGATATCACCTCTAAACCCTTCCGCATTGTAAGACAGGGGGCTTTAAGCCTGCCGGAAGAGCTTTTTAAAGTTGGTAAGTGATAAGAAGTTCGTCATTTTCATGCTTCATGAAGAATGCCCGCCCGTACCGATTTGCTGCCCTTCTGTAATTAATAAAAGCCTGTTATTTTGACTTGAAGTAAATTATAACCATAAATATAAAAAGATACCGGGTTTTTTGTGGAATTCTCTAACATCAGGGACATGCCGGTCATAAGCACGGGGGGTGCTTCCGCAGTTAAACCCTATTTCCAGGAGCATCCGACTGAGCTCCTGGTCCTGATTGACCGTTATAGAAAAACAACTGAAAAATACGGTGTTGAAGAAATACCGAGTATCTTTCTGATTAATCCTGAAGGCGTAATTGCAGCCTGTGAAGCAGGCTACAGTGAGGAGTTCATTGCCGGGATTAGAGAGATCCTACTTGACATGTAGGCCATGAGATACTCAAGCCTCCTCCTGCTTGCTCTAATAATCCTCCCGGAAATATCTTATTGCCGGGGAAAGAGTGAAAAAGAGCTTACAATCCCATATACATCCTCTCTAAACGGGAACCTTGACGGCTGTGACTGTAAGGGCGGTCCCAGATCCGGTCTGGTGAAGAGAGCATACTTTCTTAAGAATTATAAAATCCTGTGCTAAGGCTCTGTACTTCGCTGTTACTAAATTTTCAAAGGAATTTACGAAACAAATAGAGATGCATGGGAACCTCTTTACAAAAAATACAGTGCGGAAACACGCTGGATTTATAAGTTGATTGCAAAAATGGATGTTTAGTAGAGAGCTGTGCATGTTGCCGTGGTGTGCGACTTTCAAGACATGACAGGACAGGTAATTCGTCATCTTTTGATTTTTATTTTCGATTGTTTGCCTACCGGTATGTTACACTGTAGTGTTATATACGTTTTGAAAATCACCAGAAACATTTGCTCCGTTACATATCAATGTGGGAGATCAACTATACCTCCAACTCGCCCCGGTAACGAAGGCTGTCTACCAGCCGCGTGGAATCAATGCCGTCCAGCTTC
>JAUWZD010000149.1 GCA_030615505.1 Spirochaetales bacterium
AAGCAGCTATTTTCTTCAATAAGGCATGCTGCTCCTGCTCGAACACAATAAAATGATGTATCAGGTCAAGAGATATCTTTTTATCAAAACTACCCTTAAGAAGAATTTCAATTTGCGGAACGGCAGCAGGCGCCTTTTCTATGCCGTCTATTGTTTTCCAGGGCAGGAATCTTTCCCAGTTTGCTGTAATTGTTCCGGCCTTTGCCTGAAGCCCGTCGCTTATAACCAGGATCTCATTGTAATGAAAAAGGGCAGGGATTTCCGCTTTATAGGTTTGGAACTGGTTAAATGCCGTTCTAATATTAGCATTCTCATCAGCCGGATTTTTTAATTCAATAACTGCCAGAGGAAGGCCATTAACAAACAGCACAATATCAGGACGCCGGTTGTGATTATCTTCGATCACTGTAAACTGGTTAACCGCTGTAAACTCGTTGTTCTCCGGATTGTAAAAATCCAATAGCCATACCTTGTCTCCAATAATACGTTCATCTTTTCTATATTCTATATCAATACCGTCGATAAGCATTTTGTGAAAAATCCGGTTATTTACCGCAGGATCCGTGCTGTCGTTTCTAAGCAGTATCTTGATAGCCTGCTCTTTTGCTTCAGTCGGAATGTCCGGATTCAGCATATTGATAGCGCTGCGCAGTCTTTGCATTAAAATTACTTCTGAGTGGCTTGAACGTTCAGGGTGATCACCATCAGGAGCAATGTCAGGGCCGAAAACAACTTCATATCCTATTTCGGAGAGGATATCCAGAGCAACCTGTTCTACTTCCGACTCGGTAATTATCTTTTGCAATTTATCCACCAAATAACAGCATTTTAGTTATTATCATGTTTATTATCATGTTTATCGCATATTATCACGTTTTATCTTCATATTCTATTTCGGATAGCTTGTCTTATAAGGCTCTCAAGATCTTTATTACCCTATTTATTACCCTATTTAAATATTTATTACCCTATTTGGTTTTTCAAAGCTTTTTCCATTTCGCTGATTTTCCCTTACCCAGACATCTAATACGCTTATCCGCAGCAAGTTGTTGGAAAACAAGCCGGATCATATCGCGGCTTATTCCCGGACAGGCATTCATGATATCTGAAAGTGAAAATTCGCCTATCTGATTTTCTATGGCCTGCTTGATAAGTTCGGTTTTTGCTCCGCGGGTTGGCTTTAAAGAAGCAGCCCTCTCTTCAAATTCTTTATAAGCTGATAAAACTGTTCCCAAGAAATAATGAAGCCAGGGATCAATATCATGTTTTGCCTGATTCCATTTTTGTGAGCTTTTATTAAGCGATTCATAGTAGGTTTCTTTAGACTGTTCAATAGTACGTTCAAGGCTTATATACTTGCCTACTTCATAACCGTGCTGATAAAGCGCCAGCAAAGTTAAAAGTCTTGAAACCCTTCCGTTACCGTCTCTAAAAGGGTGAATACATAAAAAATCAAGAATAAGACATGCAACAGCATATAATGGCGGGTATCTAAACTCAGAGAGACTATGGCGGTATAAAAGACATAACTGATCCATAGCCCCGGGAGTCTGGTCAGCAGGCACAGGCTTAAAAATTATATCAACTGTGCCGTCGGAATTTATGCGGATTATTTCATTATTTTTACTCTTCCATTCACCGGCATCACCGGTTTCTCCCCGGCTTAAACGATGTAATTGAAGGATTATTTGTGGTGTTATATCAATACTTGCGTGTTTATTATGTATTAGATCGAGCGCCCTGCGATAACCGGCTACTTCTTCTTCTGAACGGTCGCGGGGCCGACTGTTTCCAATAATCAGGGGGTGAAGACGGCTTCTATCAACTGTTACCCCTTCAATACGGTTGGAAGATTCTGCACTTTCAATTAATGCCATTTTCACAAGCTCATCTAAAATTTGCGGTGATTGTTGAGTATATAGCTCTTGCTTGCCTTTATATTCGGATATACTGTTCATCAGCCAAACTGCACCCAACGGCAGGCTGTAATCGCTGTCTTTTTCCTTGAATGAACGCATGTTTATTACCCTTGCGTCGTTTTTTTATCGTAATTAACCCTTATCTTTCCGGACATAAGCCGGGGTAGTAGAGAGTCGCGGATTTGGGATAATTTATCTATTTCATTATTGTTATAATTAATTTTATTGAACAATGATAATATTGCCATTTCGAATTTTGTTAAGATAGATTTTGTTGGAATAATTAATCTATGCTTCTTTATTGTGCTTTGAGTAATTAAAGGTTGTGTCGTCCCAACATTAAGCGAGTAATAATCAATTCTTTTCAATGCTTGATAAACATATTCAAAAAACTTAGTTTTAATCACCAGAGTGTTATCGGAAGGAAAGGATGGTGGCATAACTCTTTGTACTATACCATGTGTTCCCACTCTTCCGATTATTAAAATAGGTTCATCATACAAACTTACATTTACATACGCCATTATCGAACTAGCTCCTATTAGAGGAATGCTAAATTCTGAATTAATTTCATCTGACTTTATTTTTGGTCTTTTACCACTCTTTATTTTTATGATTTCTCCAAAGCTACCAACATACCACCCCCGTGGGATCTCACCCATTTCTGACTCAACCATTTTCCCACCGTTTGATTTATAGGGTTTGCCTTCTTCATTTGGGAACTCAAAGTCAATGAACCAATGTTTGAAAATTGCCTGAGCTATTTTCTCAAGGGTGTTATTCATTTGATGATTAAGCTCGATCTTTACATCCAGATCGGAAAGGATTTTTGCAATGGCTTTTTGTTCAGCGAGAGGTGTAAAAATTAAAGGTAATTTTTTTAAATCTTTTAATACAATTCGAGGCAATGCTGAACCAGAAACAAATCCTGAACTGATCAAACGCTGTGTATTTGGGCTTTTTAAATAATATCCGAGAAAATATGAATCAATAATATTTTTAGGTTTTAATATTGCTATTGATGATAACAAGACAACATCTATATTCTTTTTTGGTACACATACAATACCCATTGTTCCGTCTTTGGAAAACAAAACATCACCTTTTTCAACTTTGCAGCCATTATTCACTAAAGCAGAGAAGTTTTCATCAGAAATTGTCTTGCAATTATCTAAATCAAATCCATATTCATTCATATCTTTCACTGTAGCAATTTTATATTTACCTCCATTATATATCTTAGGTGAAAAGTGTGATCAATCTGTTATCTTATTACAAACCGTTGATAAGGATGAAATATCCCAATCTTCCGGTATCAATCCAATCTCTGTTTCTTTAAATTTATCCTGTCCCATTTGTCTCATTTGCCTCATCTATATACCATCTTATATCTCATACCCCAACTCTTTCAGATTCTTTCTGATCTCTGCCTCCAGTTTATCTGATTCTGCAAACTGCACTTTTAATTCTGTAGTTAATTTATTCATCTTTTCTTCAAACACTTCATCATCCTCTTCAATTTCCTCAATCCCGACGTATCTGCCGGGTGTGAGAATATATCCCTGCTTTTCTATCTCATCTAAAGAGGCTGACTTGCAAAATCCTTTCTTATCTTCATACTTTCCGTGTTCACCGCGCCAGGAATGATAAGTGGAAGTTATCTTTGCAATATCATCATCGGTTAATTCTCTATGCCTTCTGTCAATCATTACACCCATATTGCGGGCATCTATGAATAGTGTTTGGCCGCGCCTGTCTCTTAATTTACCGCCTTGCACGCCACCTCCAGGAAAATGATTCTTTTTATCTTTTGCTATAAACCAGAGACAAGCCGGAATCATGGTGTTGTAGAAAAGCTGGGAAGGCAGAGCAATCATACAATCAACCAGGTCAGCTTCTATTATTGCTTTCCTTATATTTCCTTCGCCTGCTGTGTTTGATGACATTGATCCATTTGCCAGTACAAAACCGGCAGTACCTGCAGGAGCCAGGTGATATATGAAATGCTGAACCCATGCAAAATTAGAATTGCCTGCAGGCGGTGTTCCGTATTTCCAGCGAACATCCTCCCGAAGAAGATCTCCCTTCCAATCGCTGTCATTAAAGGGCGGATTGGCAATAACAAAACCCGCTTTTAAATCCTTATGTGCGTCTTTTAAGAAACTTCCTTCATTATTCCAGGCAATATTGGCATCTATAGCGCGCAGGGCAAGATTCATCTTGCATAATCGCCAGGTAGTCTGGTTTGATTCCTGGCCGTATACGGAAATATTCCCAATTCCACCTCCATGCTCTTCAATGAATTTTTCACTCTGAACAAACATACCACCCGATCCGCAGCAGGGATCATATACCCTTCCTCTGTAGGGTTCAAGCATGGCCACAAGTAGTTTAACAATACAGCGTGGTGTATAGAATTGTCCTCCCTTTTTGCCTTCCGCATCAGCAAACTGCCCTAAGAAATACTCATAAACTCTGCCAAGTAAATCTTTGCTCCTGTTTTCTTCATCACCCAAATCGATTGTGCCGATTAAATCGATCAATTCTCCCAGGCGCTGTTTATCAAGAGCGGGGCGGGCATAATTTTTTGGCAAAACACCTTTTAATGATGGATTATCTCCTTCAATAGCATCCATAGCGTCATCAATAGATTTGCCGATTGTTGGCTGTTTGGCGTTTTTCTGTAAATGCTGCCAGCGGGCTTTAAGCGGCACACAGAAAATATTCCTCATTCTGTATTCATCAATATCCTCAGGGTCGGAATAATTTTTTTTATCGCTTTCCAGTTTTTTAAAGACTTCATTAAAAACATCAGATATATATTTGAGGAATATCAATCCCAGAACGATATGCTTATATTCAGCGGCGTCCATGTTATTTCGTAATTTATCTGCTGCCTTCCAGAGTTTTGAAGTAAAAGTTGAATCGCTTTTCCAATGTCAACCATAGCCGCTCCTTATTCCAGTTTAATTGATATTATATGATAATAAAGTGAGCCTATAAAACGCACGAAAATGTAGATTCTTTTTATATATTAATTTAAAATGCTACACTTTTCAAGAATCCAGGAGCGGGTTTTATTATGGAGATTTTTACAGATATTCCTTTTAACTTCGATTACGATACCTTTTATGATTTAATACACCTCTCAAGCTATGAGAACCTTGCTGCCTGTTTACAGCAGCTCCTCGATCGTGCTCTGCCCAAGATTAAACCGAAGGCCATTTACAGGATCGGCTATATTGATGAGCGCTCAGACAGCACTGTTAAGATAGGTGGGGTACAGTTTGCAAGCAAAGTACTAAGCGCCAATCTCAAAGACATTGAACGGGTCTTCCCATATATCGCCACCTGCGGAGATGAGCTGGAAAATCTGAAGATATCTTCCAACGATTTTCTGGCCCATTGAACAACAGAGGGAGCTGTTTTCCCTGTTTGGCAATGTGAAAGCACATATCGGTGTTCACCTGACCCAAAGCTGTCTGATGATTCCGGGCAAATCTGTATCCGGTATCCTGTTTGAAAGCAAAGTCAGATTTTAAAGCTGCCATGTGTGCACGAGGAAAAACTGCCCCCGCCGCAGGGCGCCGTATAAAGGAGCTTCATCAATGCCTTGGCATTGAGTAAAGATTCTATTCCTGCCCGGATGTAGCGATTCAAGATAAAAATCTTTATAGGTTTACGAATTAATTATTATTTATTTTACACGGCCTGCTACTTTTCGTTTGCGGTTTTTAACAGGCAGTGCAGAAGCACATCGGCTCCGGCCCGGCCGTCTTCCCATGTGGTATTTTCCACCTCCACATGACTGCGGTCTCCGATGCTGGGAACGAAGATCATGACCGTTGGGCAGATCTGGTTCATATAACTGGCATCATGCCCCGCACCGCTTACCATGTAGTTGCTTGAATAGCCCAGTTCCCCTGCACAATCCAAAACCCTTTGAACCAGCTTTTCATCGAATGGGGCGTGCTCAACCCGCAAGGTTTCTTCCACACGCATGGGCGTGCCCCTGCGGTTAGCGATCTCCTGGAAGTCTCTTTTAAGTGAGACCCAGGCTCGGAGAGCCTGTTCGTCGTTCCAGGAGCGAATATCCACTGTAAAATGAACTCCGTCTGGAATGATATTTCGGGAATTGGGATAGTTTTGAATTTCACCGACTGTTGCTACCATGTTGCCGCCCATCTTCCCTGGGACCTCGTTAACCTTGAGGATCATCTCCGCTGCTGAACAGAGGGCGTCGTGCCTCCCCTGCATTGGGGTCGGGCCTACCTGGTTCGCCTCTCCCTCAAGATAGATGTCGTACCAATGCAGACAGAGTATGCCCTTAGGAGCGCCTATGGTTTTTCTCTCCCTCTCCAGTACGGGACCCTGCTCAATATGATATTCATAATAGGCATAAACAGGCCATTTCCTTGCAGGAGCTGGGCCCCTATAGCCGATTCTCTCAAGCTCCTCACCCTGTTTTTTCCCATTGATGTCCGTCCGGTCGTAGGCCCAATCCCTATCCAGGGCGCCGGCCCAGACACCCGAGGCCACCATGGCCGGGACAAACCGTGAGCCCTCCTCATTGGTCCAATCAACGATAACGATGGGACGCTCGGTTACCACATTATTCTCATAGAGTGTTCTTAAAACCTCCAAAGCGCCCATTACTCCCAATATACCGTCAAAGCGTCCCCCCTTGGGCTGGGAATCTATATGAGACCCACTCATTACCGGAGAAAGCTCATTATTCTTGCCGTGCCTTTTTCCGAAGATATTTCCCATTTCGTCGATGGTCACCTCGCAATCGATCTCCTTAAGCCACTTTACGAACAGGTCCCTTGCACGCTTATCCTCATCGGACAAAGCCAGGCGTTGAACCCCGCCGCCGGAAGTGGCACCGATTTTTGCCATTTCTTCTAAAGTGCTGCGCAGACGTGCTTCGTTTATTCTTAGATCTTTAATATCCATTAAATTCTCCTTTGAGTATTAGATGCGTTCGAATATTCATCCCTTACCTTGGTGTACACCTCAGTGGTAGAAATACATTCATGGCCCAACCACACATAAAAATCTAATTGTCTTCATATAAAACTCCCTTATAATCATACTTTTTTAATATGTGAATGGACTCCGGCTCTATCACGATTCCTTCCTGAAGATCAGTATATTCTGGTGAATCATGGAGGGAATATACTAATAGAGATATCCGTAGATATGGAGGGATTTACTCACATCATACCAGACAAGATTTGCCTTCAAGGTTAGCCCCATGCTTCCAAGCAAATTTGCCATACCGGCGCTCAGGAAATGATATCTGCCACCGTTATACCTGTCTCCTATAAAAACTGCTAAATACCTCTTCTCTTTCAACAGGCATATGGATTTCTCAAATACATTTTTCAATTCGCTCAGCCAGCCCTGCTTATCCTCATAGCTCACTTCATTAAAGGAACCCAGCTTTGATTTCTCATTCTCTCTATGCTCTTAGCCTACCCGTTTGAACTTTCCCCTGCTCTTTTGGGCTTTATCCATACACCAGAACGGTACATCAGTTAGAATAAAATCAAATGAAATATTCTCATTTCCCAATTCATGTAATTTATCTTTGCTGTCTCCGCATATTATTCTATGTTGTTCAATATTTTGTTGATAGGAATTTTTATAAATCGTCTTGGCGCAATTAGTCAAGAAGCAGGGGCAAATTCACAGAGCTGATGCTTGGGGAAGAGCGGTTAAAGCTCGAGGTGAAGAAATAGAAGAAAAACGAAAGATTCCAGGATATCGAGCACGTCGTTGGGTTGTTGAACGTACTCATTCTTGGATGAACAGGTTTAGAAGGTTATTAACTCGCTGGGAAAAGAAAGCAGAAAACTATTTAGCTATGCTACATTTTGCTTGCGCTTGGATAACTTTTAAAGCAGCAGAGCTTTTCGGATAGGCTCTTAGGACAGATGTTAAGGTGTCGTCTAAAACTGAATAGTTCTTATCCTTGAAAAGCTCTTTGCAATTTTTTTTCTTTTATCTATGCACTCCGGCTATTCGTTCCATGCATCCCTAATCATTCTCTTTGCTGTTTTTGTAATTCTGTAAGCCCTGTTGTAGGGACAGAACGGAATGCACACCTTAAGCGGTCTGGTGGAGCAGACTAAGGACAGTGCATACGGCCGATTTCTTTTTCATGCTTATTCGCTCCTTTTATTCCTCATATTTTATTCAATAATTGTATAATTGACGAGTACCTCCGTGATCTGCTCGGGTTTAGCTTTGACACCTAAGCCCCTGGCAATAAGCCTGCCGGATGCGCTAGAGATCTCCTGAAATGCATCTTCAATATCATCAAACTGAAAAGTAGATGCTATAACCTTAATAAACTCAGTACCGTAAGGGGCAGTCAAATCAAATGTAAACGGATA
>JAUWZD010000001.1 GCA_030615505.1 Spirochaetales bacterium
CCGGATCAGGGAAGTCGTGAATAAAGATGGTGTGTCTTGATAGTTTCATCTCCGTATAGTATAGCGTCTAAGCTAATTTAGTACATGGGGTACAGGGCGAACCCTGTACCCCATGCAGCGAGCGAGCTGAAGCTCTTAACGATAACTCCCCGAAACCCACGAACAGCAGCCCAGGGGCCCAATGTCCGCCGCTTCCTTGAAGCCTTTACTGATTACTTCCAGGATCATTTAATCTCACCTCCTTTCACTTTTTATTTCTTTTTATATACCACTCCTTAATGGAGCGGTAAAAAACTTCCGGAGAAGCTTTTATTCCATTAAACTTAGATGATATTCCCTGGAATTTCCTCCTGAAAAATAGAAAAATCGCAGGCCTGTCCTCTGCAATCAGCTCGTGGATATTATGATAGATATCCCGCCTCTCTGAAAAGTTTGATTTAAGTCTTCCTCTCTCGATCAAGCGGTCTACTTCTTTATTCCGGTAATGCCCCAGGTTTGATTTACCGATACTGTCGGAATGCCAGAAGAATGATATTCGCGTATCCGGATCTATTCCTGCGTTGAACTGAAGAAGCACCGCCTCAAAATTCCCAGGAATAAGTTTCTTCTGAAAAAGCTCTGAAAGCTCCAAAAATTCAACCTCAACCACAATGCCCACCTGGAACAACTGCCACCTGATCCTCTTGGCCGCACGTTCCTTTAAGGAATCCCCACTGTCTACAAGGAGGGTAAAGCACAGCTTTTCCCCATTCTTGTCGAGGATCCTGTCTCCATCTGTATCTCTCCAGCCCAGTTCTTTAAGGAGCTTTAAAGCCTCCTTGGGGTCGTAACGCTGTGAGGAGACCCGGTTATTGTAGGCCCAGGTCCCGGGGCGAAAGGGCCCGGTTGCAGGTATGCCCCAGCCCCGCAGGGCCTTTTCTATCAGGTCCGACCTGTCTATAGACATGTCTATAGCCTTTCTTAAGCCTTTATCGGAAAAGAGGGGATCCTTCATATTGAAAAGGATAGTGTAATAGAAAATATGCAGATAATCGTATACACTGAAGCGGGGATCATCCCTGATTATCCGGTAATCCTCGAAATTGAGATCCTCCACAACGTGCACCTTGTCCTGCATCAGGGCGGACCAGGCGCTGAGGCGATTGGGAAATATCTTAAGAATCACCCGGTCGAGGAGGGGCCTTCCATCAAAGTAATCATCATTGGCTGAGAGAACGATCTCCCCGTTATTCCATTCTGAAAACTCAAACGGCCCGGATCCGATTGGTTTTTTCCCGAACTCATACATGGAAGATTCAGTTTGCCGAAGCAGGTGAGCAGGAAGGATCGGTTGATCCATGATAAGGAGAAGGGGGGCATAGGGCTCATTCAGTTCAACCCTGAGCTTATACTTTCCAACTGACCTGAAGTTTTTGACCATCTTATATAGTATTGAATGGGGAGATTTCAATCTGGGATTAATAATCGCATTGTATGTGAAAGCCACATCCTCTGCTGTGAGCTCCGCACCGTCATGAAACTGCACACCTGTTTTTATTTTAAATTCCCATACCAGGCCGTTGTCCGAGACATCCCAGGATTCGGCCAGGTCCGGAACAGGCTCAAGGCTCTCATTCAGCTTGATCAGGCTGTTAAAGATCAGGTCACAAAGATGGATCGTTAAAGTATCCTGAACCAGTATGGGGTTCAGGCTCTTGGCTTCTCTGTAATCCGCAAGGATCAGCGTTCCGCCCTGCGGATACTGGTCCTGAGCAGGGGCAGGTGGGGCATTTATAAGCACAGTTAAAAGTATAAGGATCATCAATGGGAAGAACGGTCTGCTTTGCACTTTTTATCCCTGAGCTTTAAGTATCTTAGCCTATAATTTGAGCACTGGCAAGTAATTATTAATTACTTACGTCCGGGACCGCCATCCACGGTTTAACGACTCTTGCTTTATGAATTAAAAGCCGAATCAAGCGCTCTTTTAAAATCATCTGGTTTCTGAGAGCCTATCATCAGGGTCCTGCCTTTTTTGAGTTTGAACATTATTCTCTGATTACCGCTTATATTATACGCCTTTCCCTTTTTTCCGCGCCGTATGCCCCACCCGCCGTATTCTTTAATAGCCTTATATGTGGTTTTTTCATATTTGCTGATCTCATCTAAAGAGATCTTATGATAGGACAGATGAAAAGGAAAGAACCTGTAATATACCCCGTCGCTTCTTACCTGGGTGATAAGTTTTACACTGAAGAAAAATATAGGAAAAAGAATACCGAATACTATCCACAGTACAACCATAATGGGATCGGGGGGCGGATTATTTCCAAAGGGAATTCTAAATATAAGCTGTTGAACGGCTCCGTACCATATAAGAACTGTTATGATGATTACTACGGCGAATATCCAGGCCTGGCGAACTCTTTGAATCTCTTCGAATAAGCTTTCAGGTTTTTCTTCCATAATATGAGAGGGAATGTAGCATATCAGGGTTGGATCGTCAATCTTACAATCCTTACTTGCAGTGTTTGGAAGCCTCTTGATGCGCCAGGCGGATGGGCTGAGGCATACGTGCTTCGCAGGAGCAGTGTAATGCCCAATGCACAGCTTCTTTTAGGGTTATCCGGTGCCCTGCGGAGACAAAGATGGGTTTGACACCGGTCTGAGTGCGAAGAACAGTACCGGCAATCCTGCCGTTACAGATGAGCTTGCTCCTGGATCCTCGGTGCTTATCAGGAGGGAGGCAGTCCCCGCAGAGCCTGTTTTTAGCTATGCCTATGGTCGGAATCTCCAGCCACAGCCCTACATGACAGGCTAATCCGAATCCGCGCGGGTGGGAAATCCCGTGACCTTCGCACATAAGTATATCCGCTTTCTCAGGAAGCTTGCTCACTGCTTCTATTGCTGCAGGGGCTTCCCGGAAGCTTAAGAGGCCTGGAATATAGGGAAAGCCGCAGTCTTTCTCCGCACATGCTGTTGCTATGACCTTTAAGCTCTCTGCTTCAAGTAAAACCGCAGCACAGATAATGGTTCCGTCATCATCAGAATAGGCGCAATCTACACCGGCAATGCTTCTAACCGCACCCTTGATCGGCTCGATACGTACCTTTGGAGCAAGCTTGATCTGAAGGGCTTCCGCCTCTTCAGGGGATACATTCCATGAGTGTTCTATGGAGCGCATTTACAATTATTTTATGTTATAATTCTTTAGGTTTTAAGGGAAGGTCATATATGGCGGTCTGCAGGGAGTGCGGGGAGAGACGCACAGCAGAGATTATAGGCTTATGCCCGGATTGCTTGCGCAATTTATCCGAATCCACAGAGCTTGTTTCAATACATGCGCCGGTGAGAAGGAGGTACGGTCTTCCTCTGCTTCCTCCTGAAAGCAAAGGGGGTCTTTCTTGTTCTCTCTGCTCAAATAACTGCACTATGGCTGTCGGAGAAAAGGGATACTGCGGGATACGGAAGAATAAAAACGGCAGACTCAAATCCCTTGCTCCAAAAGGAAGCGCTTTAGCTCATACATACTTAGATCCCCTCCCTACAAACTGCTGTGCTGCATGGTTCTGTTCCGGTACAAAGGAAAGAGGCTGTAACCTTGCTGTTTTCTTTTACGGCTGCAATTTTGACTGCCTTTTCTGTCAGAACGCTTCCCACAAACTGCTTGATAATGCGCCGCTGGTTACAGAGGATGAGATGTTGAGGTCTGCTTTAGACCCAAGGATTAGGTGTGTCTGTTTTTTTGGAGGCTCCCCGGAGCCTCAGCTTGGTTTTGCCTTGAGGGTTTCAAGAAGAATTATCGAGCAAAGCGGAAACAAAAAGCATATCTGCTGGGAGTGGAACGGATGCGGAAATCCGGATCTTGTCAGGGAGGCGGCCAAGCTCTCATTTGTAAGCGGAGGCACCGTTAAGTTTGACCTCAAGGCATTTTCAACCACCATAAGCTGTGCCCTATGTGGAGTGGATACTTCCAGGTCTTTTGAAAATTTCTCCATGCTTGCAAAACTCTATGCCCAAAGGAATCTTCTCACAGCAACCACTCTATTGGTACCGTTCTATGTGGATAAGTATGAGGTTGGGTCCATTGCGCGCTTTATTGCGAGCATGAATCCGGAGATTCCATATCAACTGCTCGTATTTCATCCCGATTTTTTTCTTAAAGACCTGCCTGTAACACCTAAAGAGCAGGTCGATGAATGTTACAGGCAAGCTAAGAAGCATCTATCGAGGGTTTCTATCGGTAATGAGAACCTATATGAAAAGTTCATATAAAAGATCGGACATTAAACCTAATCAGTACGCCAAAAACCATAGGTGGACCATCCGTCAAGCTGATCAAGGAAGCTCATGAATATGAATTAACCCTTCTACGGGCGGGAATGAGAATCCCCTCTTCAGGATTTGTCACAACCTATCGAATTCCTGAACGTGTAGTGAAAGAAGCAATAACCAATGCGGTAATCCACAGAGATTATCATCGACCCCGCAGAGCGAAGCAGCACGGGGTGAGGATCAGGTGCAAGGGAATGTGTTGATTTATCGTAGCTCTATTTACAATTCTTTCCCTTTATTAGTAAATTAATATGCCACTTTATGCGACACGGGTTAGCTTTCCAATCTCTTTAATTTTAATACTGAATTTTGCGTCATAATCTAAACACACCAAATCACTGGTAAATCAATGTTTATTATCAGAGGGATTGTGGGGCGATGGGATGGAGTTTTACCGCGCAGTGCGGTCTGGATCAGGCGTCCAGTTGGTCTAATCGAGGTCTGCCGGGCGGGAAAGAATGAGTTACACCACTGTCTAATAGGGACTCATGCGGTTCGGCCGGGTGGCTTTGGGCGCCGGGGAACGCCCTTCGGCATCTTTAAGGGCTCGCAGCAACCTTTGAGCTGTTCTACCTCTAAAAGGAAATTATCCATTTTCTGGAACAGATGTAAAACACCATAAGAGAAGACATTTAGTTGTCGTTATGGATAAGTCGCCCCCGCATAATTCAAATATTACAAAGGAATATATTTCCACTCAGAAGAGGTTGCATGTTTTTATCTAACTCCGTACTCTCCGGATTTTAATACAGATGAGGAAGTATGGAACTATTTGAAAAATGAGGAATTGAAAAGTCATCAAGCATGAACAAAGGATGAAATAAATATGCTTGTACCAAAAGAAACTTGAATCAATGTCTAACCCCCGAAATTATTTCGAGGTCTTTTTTTTAATTGAATTAAACTATAAACACCTTGTTATCTGCTGTAGCACCGGATTACTTTTTAAAAAGCCAATTTTACATGGATGTAAAACTGGCCTCTAATAATCATATTTCGCCATCAAAATTTCGTTTTGCATGAACCAATGTCAAAATTTTTATATCTTCTCCTATTACTTCATAAATAATCCTGTAAGAATAAATAAATATTTCCCTTACATTATCATTTCTTATCTCTGGAACAATACGCCCCATTTTTGGGAATGAGTCCAACTTCTCAGATTTTTCGATTATTTTATCAACAACTTCAGATGCATAGTATTTTGAGTCTATTGCAATAAAATCATGAATTTGTTTCAAAGATAATTTAGCCGGTTCTGACCAAATTACCAATTCTGTACTTCCTTTTTTAGATCATCAACAGATATTATTTTTTTTTCTTTTACAGCTTTTTGTCCTTGATGTATTTTTTCAATAACATAGAGTCTATACATAATATCATCTATTTCTATATTATCTGGTAAATTAGAAATTGCATTAATTGCTTCTTGCTTTAGCAACATATACTCTTCTCCTTCCTTTTTTTTAAGATAAATTACTGATTATTATAAAAGTATACAACTTTTTTTACAATGTATAAATCTTTTTCGGCACATGGATGTGCCGAAATACCCCATATTTTTCTGCCAGTTTAACGACCTTTTGAGCTGCAAGCCCGTGCCCGCAGGGCTTGGCGGGAAAATTGCGCAAGCAATTTTCATGACAAAGGGCTTGTCTGCTCCAATAGAAAGGTTATGCAGGTTCTTTTTTTAATTTTTCTGATATTTTCTGGAATATCTCACTTGCTTCTTTCAAAAAGTTTTCTGCTTCTTTTTTAGATGGTTTCCCATTAGGGAGTAATCCTATTTCAGAGGGATATCGGGAATCAATATAAAGTTCATTCAGCTGATCAAAGATATCTTGATTTACGGGTATATTAATAAATTCCTTAATTTGCTCTTTTAAAGTAATAATGCTATGCATTTTGGGAACTTGCCCTTTATATTCTTCTAATATTGCCTTGAATGATTTTTCAATCAGTTGTTGTGCATGAAAAGCAACCATATTTGTTAATTCATTATTTTCAAGTATTTCCTTTATTACGTTTAAATCATCTTTCGCTGCACGTAACCAGGATTCAGCCTGCTTTTTCATATAATATTTTCCCAGTTGAATTTATCTCTCTATAGAATGATGTTCCGAGCTCAGATATTTGCTGAAACTCACCTTTTGTATAGACAATAAGATCTATTGGTATCATTTTTGAAAATTCATATATGCATCGTCGAACTAGTAGTTTATTACCCATTTTTTCCTGATAATTTTTTGATACGCTTGTCTTATCTAAGATAATAACCAAATCTAAGTCGCTGTCTTCATCAACAGTGCCATTTGCGTAGGATCCAATTAATATTATTCTTAACGGTTTTATACTTTTTAGAGATTCTATTATTTCTGGAAGATATTTATCGTATTCTGCCATAGTTTCTTTGATTATATATAGGTATCCAGGTTTTGTTAAATGTTTTTTTCAGTATTTTTTTATTTATATTGTGTTTCTGCATAACGGGCTGCGGATTGCCATCCGCTTTGGAGCGAAGCGAAAAAGCGGTCAGGTGCAGCGCCTTGTTAGGCGCTTGCTCTCAATATATAAGGTGTCTGGGCAGAAATCTTGACCGTTTTTCCATTGAATAGTACCCATAAATGGTTTTACTGAGTTAAAAGAATTCAAATTCTTTAATTCTTTAAACACTCCCTTATCCAAATATGGTTTTACATCAAAAACACCTTCTTCTCCATTATCAAATATAAGATGGACTGTATAATTTTGACCTGGAGCTGCTTCTTTGATTCTTGGATTCATAATACACCTCACTTGAGCGGATCAATTTTGAATATTTCTTGGCCGTTCACTGCGAGCTCCCAATCCGCCATTAATTCTTCTTTACGAATTTCGATCCAGGCTTGAACGAGCTTCAATTTGTTGGGTTTCAATTCCCCGTCAATGAGTTCTCCTTCTGGAAGTGAAAAAACTGCTTCCTGATCTTGATACTTCACATGGATATGTGGCAGTTTATGTTGTTTATTATCGATGAAATACATCGATATTATGATGCCATAAAACATTGAAATTACAGGCATTTGTATTCCTCTCCTTTATTTATACGCCTAACGCGGAGCTGAGTAGCCGCGCCGAATCGCCGTCTACCGACTGTTTTAGTACATGCCCGCATTCGGCGCCAGAATACGTCTCGCGGTCTACTCGAGCGAGAGGTTATGTTGCAACAATTCATATATTAATTTGCCATTTTCTTCAGATACTACCCCTTTAATGAAAAGCTGATCTATTATTTCATTACATATTTCATCTGTTAGAGTCTTTCCTAAAAGCGTTTTGACATGCTGTTTCAGAGTATTCTTCTTCCGAGGCCTCTTAGCCTTTTCTATTTTCTTCAAATTCTCCAGTACTTTTCTGTATTCTTCATTATGGCTATCACTCTTTCGTGGAGGCGCAATCTCAATAATGCTGTTTATCCGCCTACACTTCACATTTTGTTTAGTTATAAATCTCACCAACGGATCAAATCCTTTGTCCTTCGACAGTATTACATATTCATTATTACGGTTTTTTTCGATTTGGTTTCCGAGAAAGTATGCAATATGAAAATCGAGCGCGTTAGCCCCATTACCATCAATTTTAATCCATTCCAGTTTGCCACCAAGTTTCTGTGCCGCCTTAACCAGATCAAACGGTATCTTGTTTTGTGATTGGCCAATAAATATATATATTCGATAATCAAATTTCTCAATCTGTTCTAAATTGATATTTTGTAAGTTTTCGAAATCGATCAATAACACCTTTTCCATTTACGCTCCTTTATCTGCAGCCATCGGCGCATATATTAATTTCTATATTCCGTATCTTGCTGATTTCATGCACAAACAACAATTCGTAAATTGTTGAATTCTCATGCCCTATCCTTGTGCAACATAACGACAAGGATGAGTAGCGCCCTCGCAGGAGCTTTAGCTCCGAGAAGGCGTCTACTCCATCCATATGTTGAGCAGCCTGTATTCTTTTATTGGTGGCAACCTTCTGCATTGGACGAATCAGTACTTCTCTGTCGCACATTCTTCCAGAACTCTTCGTGAGAAACAGCGCTTCCAGCTCTGATGCTCTCTCGAGACTTGTTGAGCAAAGCTTGAAAGCGCGGTGACCGCGACAAAAGGAGACGCTCCAGATCGTCGTCGTCAACTGGAGCGATTATCACGGCTACAGCTCTTCCGTTGCGAGTGATTACTACAGGGCCGGACTCCTCAGCCTCCTTCAGATACGTGCTGAGTTTGGCTTTCACCTCGGCTAAAGATGCAACTCTCATGGAATAAACTCCTCTCCGGCGATTAACAGGCGGTTCTTGTCCTTGACGCCGATCGCCAGTATCCAGACCGTTTTATTTTCCACAGCAACATCGTAGAATCCACGGAATCGGTTGTCCGGACCGAAGCGCAATTCCCACGTTGAGCCGAACGGTCCTGGAAGCTCTTCAAGTGGCTTTCTGTTCCGAGTCTGCCTGTCCGGCGTGATGATCAGCTGCTCCTCGATGGTCTTCTTTATGAGTCGGTGGCATCTACGCTCGATGGTGTCGATGTGTTCGTAAATTTCTCGGGCATAGACAACGGTGTACCTGACTCGGTGCCTCATTGACCATAATTATAGTCATAATTAAGCACTCGTCAAGCCCAGACCTCTCCGCGCCATTTTTTACTATCAGGTCGTTTTCTCGGACCGAAAGGATTGGTCGTACTGATGCCCAAAATATTATATCACGTTTTCCACCAAAACTACAATCAGCTCGAACGTTGCGATAATAAGTTGATATTGAAAATAAAATATACTGTTGAAGCAGTATAACCATTTCAGTAGTTACATATTATGAGACAAGATAAGAAGAGAGGTACAAATATGCTGCAGAAAAAATTTTCCCGGAATATGTCCTTCGATATGTTTCTTGGGCATACTGCGAACATTCCGTCCAATCGTATTCCTTACTATATTGGATGGATTAAACACTTTGAAAAATATTTCAGCAAGCATCGGCTTGAAGAAAAAGAAGCTTTCGATCCTTTTAGTAGATCTGCAGAAGCAGTTTGAGGGCTGGCAGGTAGCCCAAGCAAAGGAAGCGGTTAAACTCCGTTGGTACTATGCAAGTTTTTCGAAATCACTTTCGGAAACAGAAGATAATCTGACATATCGTATCAGTCAATCTTCAGCTTCAAATGCGCAAATACCTCAGACTTCAGCACAAATCCTACCGGACCGAAAAGACCTATCTTGCATGGGTAAGGAGATTTTATTTGTTTTTGAAGTATAAAGATCCTGCTGGAATAACACAGGAGGATCTTAAACATTATCTATCATACCTTGCTGTTGATCGAAAAGTATCTGCCTCTACGCAGCAACAGGCTTTTAACGCCCTTCTTTTTCTCTTTAGGTATGTTTTAAACAAACAGATTGAAGGGATCGCAGAAACAATACGTTCCCGTGTCAGTAAACGACTTCCTGTAATCCTCGATCAGGATGAAATTGTACAAATATTTCAGAAACTCCTTGGCCATTCCCATGTCCAGACAACGATGATCTATACTCATGTAGCGCGCATTAACAAACTCGGTATCATCAGTCCCCTGGAGAAGTTATCGACAGAGGAGAGGTAACTTCATATTTAAACTATAATGTCTGATGCTTAGAATATAGGATATCGATTATGAAGAGGATAGAAAGAATAGCACCCCATGAGTGTGGCTTCCTGATGCTCTGGAAAGAAAATATCCAAAACTATGCGGCATAATCTTGCGACCCATTTATTGGAGAATGGATATGATATCAGGACTGTTCAGGAGCTGCTTGGGCATTCTAATGTTCATTCAACTTTGATCTACACTCATGTTGCTCAAGAATATACTTGGGGCCAGGAGCCGAATGGACATTTACGAAGTAATGATCGAGTTGTATCGTTCAGCTTAGTATCCTACTATAGCCGGTCTATGCCGACGCATTTTCTCCATATACAACAGTCATGTCCTTGGCAAAATGCAATGTCTGATTCTAAGCAAGCTTATTGACGCCTTGAATATCAGAAAGGGGTTTGAGTGCTGGGTCAGCAGGGGAAAAGGACAAATATGGCCTATTGATTGATGGGACTTGTCGCCAGACATTTGAGAGGCCAATTGAAGAAACGATGCAAATAAAAGTTAAATACTTATTTGGCGGTGATTTAGCTCTATTTTATTTGCAAATGGAGGTAGAATTCAAACATTTGGCTACTGAAAAAGTAGATTTTAATCAGTTCCTGTCGGCATCTATTTTCTGCACGTATTGCAGAAGTTACAGCTTTTTCGATCCGTATCGAGGAGTGAATTCGAAAAATGCATTACACAAAGAGGATCCGGGCAGTGACTGAATCCATAGAGGTGACCAATTTCATGAACCGCTTCTTTTAAGCATCGATTCAAGAATAGCTCCGGGTCTTCATTCAGACCATAAAAGGACTGCTTAAGACGTATGAGAGAAATAATACAGATTCCATTTGCTATATCCGCCTCTCCAAAAACGAAATTCAGACCTGATGCATATAAGTCCCTCTCAGTGATAACTAAAACTTTACCTAAGCCTTTTATTCTTCTTTTCAGTTCATTCAATATAATTGTTGAATTATACTGTTTTCTCTGCGGGTTGAAAGCTCTTTCCGGTACGGGCAGGGCTTCTTTAAGGCTTACGCTTACGGGAAATATCTCCTCAACACGGGATGCTGTTTTTTCAAGCAGATCCTTATTAAAGAACTCCAGGGGGAAGAGCCTTAAAGTATCTTTTTTAACTGACGTTGACATGTCCTCTCTTTTTCTCTATTTTCAATATAAATGGAAGTTGATTTAGCTTCAAATAAGCGATTGGAAGATATTAAATCCAACAGCAAAACCCCCACAACAGGTCTGACAGACACTGCAGTCCGGGCTGTTATACAAGGCATTTCTAAGCTTATAGCCAATATCAACTCTGTTATTTATATAGATACAAAAAAACTGGAATACATCACAGCTGCAAAAATTGCAGGCGGCCACGTTATGCTGGCAGATACACATGGGGTAGGTAAGACATCTTTAGCCAGAGCCCTGGCGGGGTCCATTCAATTTCAAGCCCAGGATATATCTAAGGATGGGGTTGAGGTCGAGGAATTCAGCCGTATTCAATGCACTGTGGATCTTCTGCCACAGGACATACTGGGATTCAACCGCTTTGTAGGATCCTCAAATAAATTGGTTTTTATTAAAGGACCTATCTTTTCGCATTTTATTCTTTGCGATGAAATCAATCTGTTAACACCAAAAACCCAGGGCAGCTTTTTTCAGGCCATGGAAGAGCAGACGGTGACCATTGAAGGCAAGACCTCCAGGCTGCCGGATCCCTTCTTCATTATCGCTACAATGAATCTGAAAGGCGCTCATCTATTTCCTCTTCCCGCTCCCCAGTTGGATCGTTTTATGGTTCAGATATCCTTAGGATATCCGGACGCCGGGGTTGAGGCGGAAATCATAAAGAAACACGGCAGGGATGATGCCTGGCAGACTTTCAGACCTGTTATTGGCTCCAGGCAGTTAATCGAATGGCGAAAACTGGTAGACCGGGTGACCATCCACCGGGATATTGTTGATTATATTGTAGCCTGTGTACGCCGGACCCGTCACCACCCCGAGGTTTTAGTGGGAGCCAGCCCCAGGACAGGAGTGAAGGTGTCCAGGCTGGCCCGGGCTTTGGCTCTCATTCGAGGGGATAACTTTGTGTCCGTGGATCTCATTAAGGAGATTTTTATACCAGCCGTATCCCACCGCCTGATTATGCAGGATTCTTCAGAGTCTGCAGAGCCTGTTTTAAAGGATATCCTCAAATCGGTCCCTGTAGAAATTTCCGGAAAAAAGCCGCCGGCGTCTTCGTCATCGATGTCTTCACCGCCGGTGCATTCCCTATGAAAAACGGTCGTTTTATTAAAAAGATTTATTTTTATTATCCTTTCACAATATCCGGTACGATTCTCTTTTCTATTTCTATCTTTCTATTGGGAAGGGGATGGGCCTCAGGAAATCCTTATGGATTAATGCTTTCGCTTACTGCCCTTTTAATATTGGCTGCCATAGTGATCGGCGGCCGGATGCAGGCTGTTAGCTTTGACAGGCTGCAGATCCAATGGGATTCCTCAAGGCCCCTCCAGGCCAGAAGGCAAGGGTTGGAGCACATAGTGTGGGCAGAGGGGAAGAGGACTTTTTATTTTTATCGCTTACATTTCACCCTGAGGGGCAAAATGACAGTGGGTCAAAACGCCTCTCTATATGTCTATCAGGAGACATCATTCACAGGGGGAGGAAGCCAGGTGGTCCCCCTCTATTTCCCCCTGTGCGGTATTTTTCATGCTAAGGGCAGTTTTAAAGTGATGGATATATTCGGACTTACCCGTGCCGTATTCGGCAGCGAGCAGGTTCGAGAGCTTACCGTACAACCTCTATCCCTGTCAGACAGTGAATCTCTTCCTGTTGAGGCTATGGCCGGTCTTGAGCAGAAGCAGCGGAGAAAGAGCTCGGATGAAGAAAAATATTATATGCGTGAATACATTCCGGGGGACCGCTTCAGGGATATAAACTGGAAGGTGTCAAGCAGATTATCCGAGCTGTTTACCAGGATCTCTCCCGTTACCCAGGAAAAAACCAAATCCATTGCCGTTGAATTCAGGCATTTTCGAAGGCAGATGGGGGAAACAGTCGAGTCCATCGTGCACCTCAACTATATAAAAGGCTGGTTACTCTCATTTTTAAGAAGCATAAAGAAGGATAACCCGGAATATCATTTCATAATTTTAACGGGCAGCGGAAAAGTACGTTTAGAGACAGAAGAGGATATTACCAGGTTCGCCGGGGAGCTCGGCAGCATTTTCTTTCAGACCGATCCCTATGAGCCGGACCATGATCCCGGTGTGAGTGAGATTTTCATCTTTACAACTCCCTATGATGATAAACTGCCCTCAATTCTCCAGGCACATCCGGAGACAAAGCTCCACGTTTTCAGAACTGTCTATGCTGACAGCGATCTTAAAAAAAACAGAACTACTGTTTGTATGTTCAAGCCTTTCACACTCCATTTTTTGCCCGGCTCATGGATAATTCTTCGAGATAAAGATCTGGCAGGCCCAAAGATCGGGGCGTATAACGTAGGGAGGATCAATGAAGAGGCATTGGAGGTAAGAGTCTTTGGGTAAAACCAGGCATATTCTCTTTTTTACAAGATTGCTCTTATATCTGCTAGCTTTCAGCCTTCCGGTGATACATCCCTCCATAGCGGTTCCTTATGACAGAACAGGCTGGTGGCTCTGGTTTGCACTGGTACCTGGTGAAATGCTGATTGCTTTCTATTTCTCGCCGCCCCGCTTCCGTTTCAAAACCTGGGTTCTCTCCGCATGTGCCTTAATTTCAGTTTCTATCATTTTCATTTCCGGTTTCAGTAGCGCCTCTTTTATTTTCATGGCCGCAGGTACAGTCTCTTTTCTGCTCACAGTACTGATTTTTAAAACAGGAGCCCTCGGTCAAAGAGTTGCCGTGCTGGAACAGTTCTTTCTGGGTATGCTCTACTATAAGATGCTTTGCTTCTCCAGGGCTTCTGAATCGATTGCCCGGGAAAACTCAGGCCTGACCCAATTGATACTGGTTATTATTGTCTGCGCTTTTCTGTTTCATGGACTGGTAATATATCTCTCCGCCTTTGAACAGGGATCAGGCAAGAGAGGCAGAAGAGAGCTTTTGCTTTTCCTGTCCGCGGCAGTGCCTGTTCTCCTGGTCATTGCCTTCATATTGCCTCCTGATTTTGTCAAGCATTCTATGGTTTTAAACCGAATAAACAGGGATGTCTCCCCCCGGCCGATTCCTCTGGATGAGTCGGGCGACGGCCTGGAGGGGGGGAATTTGCAGGCCCGCAGGTTACTGGAGAATGAAAGGTTCAAATGGGGCCAGGCCGATGGCCTGAGGAGCGGAGAGCGAGAAGGTAATGGAGATGGTGAAGAGCCCGGACAGAATGCGCTTGAGGGACTGCCTGCTGATCAGTGGGGTAATCAAATGGGTGGAGAGGGTGAGAGCAAGCAGTATGCTGTTATGGCAGTGGCCAGTCCGGTTGATCCGGTTTATGCGGCAGAAGCCTATTTCGGCGATTTTGATCCAGTAAGGGGTTTTTTTATCTCAAAAGAGGAATCTCTCAATGAACTTACCTACCTTCGTTTCGTAGAGACCTGGAGAGACATGGAATATCAACGGGAACGGAAAAGATATCCCTTTGATATTTTTTATCTTTCCACTCTTTCTGACCGTGTTTTAGCCTATAAGCCTTTTACCATTGAGCCGACCGTTCTTCAGAGGAAATACCATCCCTTTAATTTCTCCTACTGCACGGTATCGAAGATAAGCAGGTCTCAGAGGAGAGACTGGCTGGCAATAGAGGATTTAAACCCTGATGAACGAAACTCTCTGATGAAATACCTGGAAATTCCACTTGAGGAATCGGTTCTGCCTGCATTTGAAAGCTATCTGGAACAGGCTGTTGCAGGTAAGACCGGTTATTATGAGAGGATTGAGGCGGTGCTTAAGAGCTTTTCCAGTTTCCAATATAAGCTTGGCTTTAAAGATGATGTTTCTGTATCAAGACTGAAGGATTTTTTAATGCGCACCAGGGAGGGCGACTGTACTGAGTTTTCCAATACCACTGCCATACTTGCACGCTTAGCAGGCATTCCATCACGAGTTGTAACAGGATATCTTGCATCGCGCAATCTGCAGACCAGGGCTCACAGGCGAGGTATCAGAATATTGCAAGATGCGATTGAGCCGTTACGAGAGTTTCCGCTGAATAACCTCTACTTAGTTACTACAGCCCACCACCATTCCTGGGTTCAGCTCTACATGCCGGGCTATGGCTGGGTGGATTTTGAAACCACAGCCCATGCCATACCCCCCCTTCCGGGCGGGGATGCCAATTCCATGGATGTAGTCATCCCCCTGATACAGGACCAGCGGCTACCTGAGCAGTTTTTCAGGTTCCCCTGGCTTATGACTTTGCGGGTATTATTCTGTCTGTTGTTCGTGGGCATTATTCTGACCTATATATACCGCTACGGCAAAGAGATCTATTTTCACTGCCTCTTACGGGACCGGAATATAAAGGCGCTTAAGGCCTTGTTTAAGCTGCTTCTAATAAAACTGTCAGTAAACGGGTATACTTTAAAACCTCCCTGTCAGACGGCTTTGGAGTATTCCTCTGTATATCCGGAATTAAGAGGGTTTGCTTCCCTCTATACCATGCTGCGATACAGGGAAAAATACGAGCCGGGCGAGTGGGAGAGATCCTGGGACACCCTGCAGAAGAGCTACCTTGAGATTTTAAAATCCTGCCGAAAACCGGGTCTATGGAACCTGCTGCGCCGCCTGTTCGGCCTCAAGTGTCTCTATTACTGATGATCAGCCGCAAGTTTTTCTATCCCTTTATTCTACTCTTATTACTGCTTCTCAGCACACTAAACTCCTGCCGCCGGCGAATGGATTGGATCATGTTTCGAGGGGAACAGGGTAGGGGGGCCACCTCCAATGCACTGTATCCTCCTTTAGGGATCAAATGGAAGCTGCACCTGCAGATTAGTGATGAAAGAACATTTGCTTTTAATAATTCAGTTGTCCGCGGCAATACTATCTATTTTGGATCAACAGACGGGAATTTCTATGCCCTGGATATTGAAAGCGGCTACATGCACTGGGTCTTTAAAACAAAGGGAGCCATCAATTCTATTCCCTTTGCAGATGGGAAAAATGTTTACTTCGGATCAAACGATGGAAAGGTTTACGCTGTTTCCCGGAAGGAAGGAAAAGAGGTCTGGAGCTTTCAGACGGACAGCACAGTTCAATCCACCATCCTTCGTTATGAGGATTCGATTATTTTTACCAGTGACGGTGGATCCACCTATTTTCTGTCACCACAGGGAGAGCAGCTATTTAAGATACCCAACCCGGTCTGGCACTATGACACCTTCCAGGTCTACGAAGATGTTGTCTACTTTGCGCCGGGACCGCCGAGCAGGCCGCACAGTTTCGGAGCCTTTGACCTGAATCAAAGAGCCTATCTCTGGATCCTGGATACTGCGGCCATGCAGGCCACTTGGTATTCCTTTCCCGCCTTAGATGGGGATTACCTTTTCTTTGCAACCTGCGCTTACATGGGCCAGTACTGGAGCTTCGATTATTATGCATTCATGCGTAAGACCGGCGAGATTGTTTGGAAGTATACGGATGAGTCCCAATGGGGTGACCTGGATCTAGATATAAGGGATTTATTTATTCAGAATTTGAAGCTCTTAGACTATATGGCACCGTCTCTTTGGAAAAACCTCGTTGTCTACACGAGTGGAGACACAATGCTAAGGGCTTTTTTCTCTAAAAGCGGCCGGTTGGCCTGGGTGCGGCAGTTTGACTTTCCCACAAGCAGTTCTCCCACAATCGCCGGCAACCGCATCTATCTGGGTCTGCGAGGGGATGATTATTCACCCGATGGAAGAAGTCCTCGCTTAGTCTGTCTTTCAGCTAAAAACGGCAATCTGATGTGGGAGATGGATTTAGACGGCGCTCTTTTAAGCGCACCGGTAATTGCCGGAAAGTGGCTTATCTTTGGAACAGACAGAAACTTCTTCTATGTGCTTGAAGAGCTTTTTTAATGTGCGTCCTGACCTTGGAAGCCGAAAAAATAAATGACCATAATATCAATGTCACTGTTGGAAATTGCCCCCTCCGTGCTTCAGAACCAAAGCTGAATAGTTTTTCTTGACAAATATAACGGCATTCATTATATTCGAAATACGTTATGAGGGAAGTCGATAAACTAAAAAAACAGATTGAGATCGTAAATAATGCAATCCATCGAATATTACTCAATGTGAAGAGACCGGACTTTGTCTCAGAGCTGTTGAAAAATTTGACTTTTTTAGATTTACATGTTATCGCCTTAGCCTGTGAAAAACCTGATAGAATCCTAAAAGAGATAAAGGAACACCTGCGCATTCCGCAAACAACCCTAAGCAGCAGCGTTTCCAAACTGGAGAAGTTAGGATTTGTTAAGCGGATTATAAATCGCCGCGACCTGAGGTCTTTTTCAATTGAGCTAACAGAAAAGGGTAAGAAAATCATGGAAGAACACAGGCGTGTTGACGAGGAACAGGCGAAAAGAGTTATCATGATGTTAGAAGGGAAGGAACGGGATGAGTTTGTTGCGCTTCTGCAAAAAATTGTTTCAAGATTTTAATATTTTTTTTGCCATATATATCGAGCTTCGTATCTTACTATTTTAGGAGAAGAACTTATGCTGGAAAAAATAGCAAAATGGGTAGGTAAATATCCAATAATCGTAATAGCCGTAATTATTCTTATTACAGTCTTGTTTAACTTCGGCCTCAGTAGAATAAGCATAGTCACGGATATGAAGAAGATGCTTCCAGAAGACGATCCCGCGGTACAAGCTTTTGATGAGGTAGCTGAAACCTTCGGGGGTTCTGAGCATGTAATGATTCTCCTTGATATGGGTGAAGTCTTCAATACTGAAAGCTTGCATGAAATAGACCGACTGACTCAGGATTTAGAGCAAGTTAATGGAGTAAATTCTGTGTTAAGCATCACCAATATTGAGGAGATTAGAGGAGTTGAAGATGGAATTGAGGTGTCAAAAGTAATTAAGGAAATTCCAACCGGCGAAGTAGAACTTAAAAACCTGAAAAACAGGGTGTTATCTGATGACAACTATGCTGGACAAATTGTCTCTCAAAATGGGGAGATAGCGTTGGTTGTTGTCCAGTTGCTGCCCACTGAGAATACGGGAACTGTTATCTCCGATATCAGAGAGGTTGTCAAAAAGCTTGGACTGGATGAAAAGGCGGCTTTAACGGGCAAGCAGGCAGCAGCGCAGGAGGCCAGTAAAATTTCCGGCGAAGATATGGGGAAATTGCTTCCACTAGCTATTCTGGTGATGATTGCCATACTTTTTTTCAGTTTTCGCAACATCAGAGGGGTTGTTCTACCGCTACTTATAGTTATTGTCACTGTTATCTGGACTATCGGCTTGATGGGGTTTATCGGCACACCTCTTTCCTCTATCAGTATTATCATGCCAATTATACTTATCAGCATGGGAATAGCAGACGGCATCCATATTCTCGCTCGATACAGGGAGGAACTTTTACTGGGTTTAGACAAATGGAAATCGCTTTCAAGGACTGTGATTGCTGTTGGATTGGCATGCTTCTTAACATCCATTACCACCATGATCGGCTTTGGTTCACTCTATATTTCATCCCTGCGTTCTATTAAGGAGTTCGGGTTGTTCACTGCAATTGGAGTGGGAATTGCATTTGTTATTACTGTTACTTTATTCCTGGCGATTCTATATTTACTGCCTCCTCATAGAAGAGAACTTGATAAAAAACCAAAAGTCTTTCTGAAAGGTGTCTTGGAAAAATGGGCAAATTTTATCGTTGCTAAAGCGAAGATAGTATTGTCAGCTGCCGGTTTGGTGGCTTTTCTAGCCGGTGTGGGGATTCTGTTTATCAGTATTGAAACTGATCCCATAACTTTCTTTGACCCGGATAGCGATGTCAGGTTGGCCTTTAATACTATGAAAGAGAACTTTGGAGGCAGCGAGATCATGCAGATTGTGGTAAAGGGAGACATCCAGGACCCAAAAGTTTTGCATTCAATGGAGAACTTTCAGAACGAAATTGGAAAAATTGAAATAGTGGGCAAACCCACTTCTATTGTTAATTTCTTAAAGAATACCAGCAAAGCACTGCACGAGGGAAAATCGGAGTATGAAATCCTTCCTCGAACAGAGGAAGAAGTGGCACAGTATCTTCTGCTTCTATCAATGGGGGGATCAGATACATTGGACAATTTCATTACTTTCGAGTATGACCAGGCCCTGATCCAGGCAAGGGTGTCATCCTTCAAAACCTCAGAGCGGACTAAAATGATTGATGAAGTGGAAAAGGTAATTGCAAAACATTTTTCAATCGATGTTGATGTGGTATTAACAGGCTTTCCTGTATTAACCCCTACAATGGTCAATCTGCTGGTAAAGGGGCAATTGGAAAGCTTAGCCCTGGCGATTCTGTTTATCTTATTTTTGATGATTCTGCTTTCAAGATCATTAACTTACGGAATATTCTGTACGATTCCTGTTTCTCTTACTGTTATTTTGAACTTTGGGGTAATGGGCTGGTTTAAAATACCCCTTGATATTGCTTCAGCAATAATTGCCAGCATTGCCATTGGAATAGGAATAGATTACGCCATTCACTTCTTCAATCGCTATAAAGAAGAGCTTGCAATAGGTAAAAGCTCTGCAGAAGCGGTAAGGATTACCATATCGAATACAGGACAGGCAATCTTTTATAATGCAGCTGCCGTAGGACTGGGCTTTTTAGTGCTTATACTATCATCCATGCTGCCCCTGGCTCGCTTCGGCTATCTAATTGCACTAACAATGTTCTTTTCATCAACAGCATCTATGACCATATTACCGGCATTGTTATTGCTGCATGACAGGAATAAAGTCTCAACAATCAAATTAAACAAGGAGAGGATAGAATGAAACTGAACAAAATAATCTTAATATTTTTAATTGTGATTTGCTTTTTTGCAGTAAGCATGCAATTCCCAGTTTACGCTGATCAAGATCTTACTTCCAGGCAAATCATGGAAAAAGTTGAAGAGGAAAATGATACGGAAGACAGCACATACTTACTGATCATGGAGATAAGGAGGGGTAGTTCAAAGCGTGTGAGAAAGATGAAGATGTGGATGAAATCTGATGAACAAGGCAATGACAGATCATTGATCAGATTCATCTGGCCCGCACAGGTTAAGGGAACCGGATTCTTGACGATTGAGCATTCTGACAGGGACGATGACCAGTGGCTTTACCTGCCGGCCTTAAAGAAAGTGCGGAGAATAGCATCGAGCAAAAAAAGCGGAAGCTTTATGGGTTCAGATTTTTCATATGCAGATATGGGTACCGGGGACATAGACAATTACAGCTATAAGCTGATCGGAAGCGAAGAGATAGACGGAAATGACTGTTATATCATTGAGGAAACTCCTGCAACTGAAAAGATCAAAAAGGATGAGGGCTACAGCAAAAAGATTACCTGGGTGCGAAAAGACATTTTTTGCTTGGCTCAGGTGAAGTTCTATGACAGGCACGGCAACTATTTAAAGATAATGAAAATGAGTAATTTTAAGAAAATCGAAGAAGCTGATGTCTGGGTTGCCATGCATGTCGTAATGACTAATGAGCAGAAAAAGGGTAGTGAAACCGTAGTAACGTACGATGAAATCGAAGTTAATACGGGAATTCCTGATGAGTTCTTTACCCAGCGATATCTGAGCAAAGAGAAATAGAAGCTCTACACACAGGAGATTTAAAAATGAGAGCTAAGATCATGATTCTCTCCATAATTCTAATAGTTCTATTGGGAGTGAATGCGGTAGCCCAGACTGAATTGAACGGATTCGTTGAAAATCAATCGAGTATACGACTCAACGATCCCTTCGATTTTATGAGACTTAATAATGTTTTCAACCTGAAAATCAATTCCGCGCTGGAAGAGAATGTTTCCGCTTATGCGGATCTGGATTTAAAGTGCGCCTTTGGGAATAAGGATATGTCGGGATGTTTATTACAGTACGAAAATATGGACAATTATTTTGCAGTAAATCTTAAGGAGCTTTACATAAACCTGTCATTGGGAATATTTGATTTCAGATTGGGAAAACAAATTGTAAGCTGGGGCAGAGTCGATGCATTCGCCCCAACTGACAATATCAATCCCCTGGATTACAGGGGTTTTGACATCCTTGACTTCTCAAGTATGAAAATTGGAATTCCCATGCTGAAAGTGGATGCCTACCTGCTTGAAGATTATCTCCATATTGAGGCAATATATATTCCCTACTTTTTCGAGAGTGTATATCCTGAGCCTGATTCGGATTGGGCCTTTTACCAGCCTGAAACAATGGAAATGGGTGGGTTGATATATAAAGTAGTTCATGATCCACCAAAACCTACTGTCTATTCGCCGTCAAAGGCACTTGAGAACTCTGAGGTAGGACTGAGAGTGGGAAGCTCTATCGGAGGCTATGATTTTTCAGGCAGCTACTTTTTTACATGGGATGACAATCCTATAGCATATCAAGAACTTACTTTCAGTTATCCTGATGTTACTGTTACTACTACCCTTAAGTATTACAGGCTGCATATTATCGGGTTGGATTTAGCTAAGGTAATAGGCGAGCTAAGCTTAAGGGCGGAAAGTGCTTTCTTCATTACAGAAGACCCTGAAGGAGAGGACGAGGGGATAGCTGACCCGTATTTAAAGTGGGCAATTGGCGCCGATTATACCTTTTTGGATAACTATACTATCAACCTGCAATTCTCCGAGGAAATCCAAAACCTTAACTTTAATACCCTCAAGCATGTTGAAACCCTGAACTCAATTATTGTGAGCTTATCCGCCAATTTCCTGGAGGAAAGATTAATTGTCGAGTTAGGCGGTATCTATGAGTTTGAGGATGAAGATTATCTGGTGATTCCTAAACTGGAATACGATTTTTCGGATTCATTATCTTTTTCATTCGGTGCACAGATTTTTGGAGGAGATAAAGGCACTCAATTTGGAAGTTACGATGAAAATGATGCTCTCTTTATAAAAGCCAAATACAGTTTCTAAAAAACAATGTACTATGATCTTCTGCCCCAGCAGGGCACTCTGATCTATTGAAGCAATAGACGCTATACACGATCGGGCTATCATATGATACCATGGTATTATATTTCTATGATTATAAAGCCTGATAAATGAAAAAAAGCCGGCTGCCAGCCCAGATCGCCTTAATACTCCTCTTCTGCGGATTGGGCGCACTGTTAATTTCTCTTCTTGCGCTCCTGCGCGGTTCTCCCCATAAATTAGAATCCGGTTCCGTCAGGCTTACCCCACAAGGAATCATGCAGGTGCTTGCCACCATTAAAGACCCCGAAATAGATTTCACTTTAGTTGAGTTGGGATTGATAAGAAAGATTGAGATTGAAGATAATAAAGTGATGATCACCATTATTTTCACCTCTCCTTTTTGCCCTTTGGCCGATTTTATTGTAAGCCAGATAGAGCGGAGAATCGGCATGATAGATGGAGTTAAGGAAGTAGAGGTGAGGATAGATGAAACTATAATTTGGGATTGGAGCATGATGACCAAAGAAGGTAAGAAAAAGCTTCAAAGTTATTTAAAATGATTCTCAAGGCTTTAGCTTTAGGCTTTTCCAGCGGTATTTTTTGCCTCGGGTATTGCTTTCCTGTTTTAGCTCCGATTATGCTTTCACGTGAGGATAGGGCATTTAAAAAAACAGCCCTCTCTTTGGGCCTTTTCCTGTTGGGAAGGCTTATAGCATACATCCTTTTCGGTGCTCTGGTGGGCTTGCTCGGACGGTATATGAAAGGTCTTCCCTTTTTTCAGAGAATAATCATTCCCGCTCTTTATCTGTTGTTGGGCTGTCTCATGATCCTTTACGGAGTGATTCAGAACTTTCCCCGCCTGAGATTATGCGATATAGGCTCTAAGTATTTTCAGAAGCAGGGGTTTCTATTTGTGGCTGGTTTTTTAGCTGGAATTAACCTCTGTCCTCCTTTTCTCCTGGCCTTAAGTTATACCCTCGGGTTGGGTGAAATAGGAAGAGGTGTGCTCTTCTTTTTCTTTTTCTTCCTTGCCACAAGTGTTTACATTCTGCCCTTTCTCTTTTCCTCATTTATTTCAAGGTTCAACACTGTACGATCTGCAGCTAGATTTACAGCAATTATCTCAGGAGCCTGGTTTATCTATCTGGCTTTGAAAAAAACAGCTCTGCTTGTAAGTCTTCAGCTCATGTTGTTTTGAAAAATAAACTGACTCTTTTAATCGGCAGCTCGAAACAAATTGTCATATTCCTGCCCGGGTTTCAGTTTCTTGAAACCCTCCCGTATGCGGAACATACAGGTCCTTGCTTTTACGTCTGATTCTTTCCCATTGCGTTCTTCGGTCGTATTAAAAAAGTAAATACAGCATCACATTGGAGAAAAGTATTAGACCAAGGGGCAGAAGGGGCAGCCAGAGGGCTCCACTGCCGCTGCAGGAAGGTAGGGACAGGCGGGGCGGCCTGCCTGTCAAGGACCACTTCTTTATTTCTCTGCCGATCTGCATCGCAGCCCCCACAGGGCAGAATCCCCGGCACCAGAAGCGGGGAATAAAGAGAGATATACCCAGCATGGTTAAGGGAAGAAGATATATCCACCACAGCGGCTTACGGGAAAAAAGGTAAGCAAAGGGCTCTAAGAAAAGCTCACTTTCCATCAGCAGGGAGGCTAAGGCTACGAGTAG
This sequence comes from Spirochaetales bacterium, assembly GCA_030615505.1. Lineage (GTDB taxonomy): Bacteria > Spirochaetota > Spirochaetia > SZUA-6 > DRHE01 > JAUWZD01. The sequence goes on from JAUWZD010000001.1 coordinate 23,760, forward strand.
AAGGATATATTTCCCGGTCTTTAATACGGGAGCAAGACTGTACCTTTTCTTAAGAGGGAGCAATCCGGCTATTCTCTGTAAAAAGCCGAAAGGACATATATGGGAGCAGTAGACATTTTTATAAAGCAGTACACTCATTAGAGCCAGGAGGGGCAGCAAATGCAAAGAGATCGCAAGGTAGAAGAAGGAATAGACGGATACAGGAGAATTATAAATAACTCCGATTATCACAAAACAGAATGAGCTCAATACTATAAGGATGCGATGCTTTTTCAGGATGGAAAAGAGTATAATTAATGCCCACAGGAAGGTAAAAAGAGTCATCTCTTTCCATCTGAGAAGGGGTTGCGCTGCCAGCCCCTGAAGCGCACTTCTGATGGACTCGGTGGTAACCGTGGCGCCGGTGATGCCGTCCGCTTTATTCAGTTCCCCGGGCTCAATGCCGTCAAGCCGGGCAAAGTATGCAGTAATATCTTCTTTCGAGGCATACAGCGGACTTTCAAAGCTTTCAAGGAGCCTGAAATCCGTAAACCCTCCTGATGGATCTTTCCTGACCGTAAACTTGAGGAAGTCATGGTATCCGAGAGTCTGTATCAATAATCTGTCTCCTTCCAACTGCCGGACAGTATAGTCCCGGTCTAAAGAGGCCCGGATCACGATAATAGAATACAGCAGCAGTAAAGAGCCGGTTATTAAATAGTAGAGAAAAGCCCGCAGTGTATTCCTGTTTTTCATGCTTTTCATAGAGGATTTACTAGAATCCGGCAATAGCTTTGCCGCAGAAGGGACACTTTCCGGAGGTAATATTATTTTGTGATACAGTAAACTGGATCCGCTGAATCAGCTTTTTATTACAGTAAGGACAAAAGGTAGAGTTGTATACATGTCCGGGCACATTTCCGATATATACATATTTCAAACCGGTCTCTTTAGCCGCAGCATGGGCTTTCTCCAGGGTGCTTAAAGGAGTGGCCGGAAGGTTGGTTAAGCGGTACGTGGGGAAAAAGCGGCTGAAGTGCAGGGGTACTTCATCTCCCAACTGCTCTTTGATCCATTCGCACATTCTCCCGATATCCTCAGGATCATCATTGAGAGTGGGAACCACAAGATTGACAATTTCAAGCCATACACCTAGCTCCTTAATTATTTTCAGCGTATTCAGCACGGGCTCGAGTTCCCCGAGGGTAATATCCCGATAGAATTCTTCTGTAAATCCCTTCAGGTCTATTTTCACAGCATCGAGGACTTTTAGAAGGTATTTCAGAGGCTCCGGCTCGATATAGCCGTTAGAGATCATTGAGGTTCTTAGGCCCATTTCTTTAGCCAGTTTAGCTATGTCGTACATATACTCATAAAAAATGATGGGTTCTGAGAAAGTAAAGCAGATAGACTGAGCGCTGGAATTGAGAGCCGCTTCTACAACTTGTTGGGGAGAAAGGTTTAAATGCTCCACTTCTTCCACTGTTCTTTGAGAAATCTGCCAGTTCTGACAGTATTTACAGCGAAGGTTGCATCCTGCGGTAGCTATACAGAGCCGGGTATGACCGGGCATGAAGTGAAAGAGAGGGGCCTTTTCAATTGGCTCAATGCTGAAGGAACAGGGTTTCCCATATACAAGTGTATAGAGTGTTCCTTCCTGATTTTGACGTACCTGGCAGTCCCCGCGCTCTCCATCTTGAATAAGGCATCGGTTTGGACAGAGCCGGCACTCCACTTCCTTATTGAAAAGCTTCTCGTAAAAAAGCGCTTCTTTTAACTGTGAGACATCCTTTTTAAACAGTTCCTGCCCTGCAGCCTGTGGGGGCTTATGAAAAATAAGGGGTACGGAGAGAATGCACATACCAAGGATTACCATAATGAAAACCGGAAGGATATTTTTTCGGTTCCATTTAATCATGGGATGGCCTTCCCACGGGTATAAGATAGAGAGGATCCTCCTGGGATAGATTAAGAAGCTTCTTGACCGATCTATCATCGAAAGCACCTACAGGTACAGAACCCAGGCCCATAGCCACTGCCTGCAAAGAGATGTTCTGGGCTGCATGACCGGCATCCATTGGCACATAGCGCATAGTTCCCCGCTTGCCGTAGACCCTTGAGGTTTTCCTGTAGAATACCGTGAGCACGATGGTTACCGGGGCCTGTTCAATAAATGACTGTTTGAGTGCCGCCCTGGCCAGAGGGTTCCGATAATCTCCCTGTTTTACCATCTTCAGATTGTGATCCCGCCAATAGTATTTGTAAATACCTTGCTGTAAGCCGCCTATCTTTCCTACAACCAGGTATATTTCCAGGGGGTAAATACCCCCTGCCGAGGGATAGGATCGGCTGGGCCCGGTTACTCCATCTATAGTTTTTCCCCCTGCAGCCCATAAAAGCTGAGAGATCTCAGAAAGCGTCAGGGATTCATTCATGAAGGATCGAACGGACCTTCTTTTATAGATGGCTTCTTCTAGTGAGACTTTACTTGAGTATTCAGGCGGGGGGAGTGTAATAGATTCCTCCGGATCTGCCCAGAGCCGCGGGCCGATCGTTACAAGCAAGAAAATAAAAAGAATAGGGAACATTACACCCTCAATTATCTATTATCTCAGCAGTTTATCTTCTTTTCAATACCTTTTTAAAGAGAGAAGAAGAAGAATTAAAGCGCTGAGCTTAAGCATTACGAGCACCAGGCAGGTCTGTGCCAGTCCCAGAATGGGTAACAGGACAACCCCTCCTAGAATGCCACCAAACCATCCTCCGGTTAGATCCAGGGCGTTTAAAAGGCCCACACTGCTGCTGAAATTTGTGCTTTTCTTAAGGAAGATTTTAATGGCCAGTGGAAACTCTGCTCCCACAAGCAGACCCCCTGTAAAACTGAGGAGGTAAAAAAGGATCTCTAAACGGAATAGAATTCCTTTGAGGAATATAACGGGGAGTAAAACTGAAAACATTATGAGAGCGGCCTCTAAAGAGAGAAAAACTCTCAGATCTTTTTTTATCTTTTTAAGGCAGAGGGTTATAAAAGCACCGCCGAGTCCTGTTCCTATCATAAAGGCCGTAATGATAAGACCTATTCTATGGAAAATGTAGCCGTATACTACCTGAAATGCAAATACTATGATTAAGTCGAAAAGCATGCCCGCGAAGCCGGTAGTGGCTACGGAGAGAGAAAGAGATGTTTTAAGAATATCTTTTGGAAATACCCTGCTTACGAATATGGTGATAAAAATTAAAAACAGACAGAGAAAGATGAAGGGCAGAGTCTCAAGCTCACTGAGATTGCTGAAGAGCTTCTGCATCCGGGGTGAGAACTTGGCGTTCCAGAGGCTGAGGCTGTAGAAGACCCCGGAAGGACGATGGTCTCTGTTTAATTTAATTCGCGTCTGTTTTATGGAATCCATGAGCCATCTGTGCCTTCTTTCATCCATGCGGTAGCTGATATAGAAGGGAGTGATGAGATTCACCTCAAGTTCCCTCTCTTCAAGCCTATGATTGAGCTCATCGGTTGTTACTGCGGATACGTCCAGAGTATCGGAGGCTAAAAAAAGATTTGTCTCTCCCGGAATAATTTGTACATATTTGTAAACCTCCCGGAGTGTTCTCCAGATGCAGGCGTTGAGCTTTTTCAGTTCTTCGTTCAAGTAGGTTAGGGAACCTGGCAGGTTTATCAGGAGAATTCCCTCTTCTTTCAATCGTTCCTTTGCCAAAGTAAAAAATTCAACGGTAAAGAATCGATTTATCTGAAGATCGCTGGGATTTGAAAGTCCGATCAGGATGAGGTCGTATCTCTTATCCGTTTTGCTCATATAATGCCTTCCGTCCAGGTAATGGATAGCTACTCCGGGTCTGTGCCATTCAGCTTTAACGTGTGGAGGAGAGAACTTATCCAGGGCATCTATTATGAGGGGATCAAGCTCAGCATAATCGATCCTTTTCACCGGGTGTTTGTTAATTTCTCTTATGACTCCCCCGGCTCCGCCGCTTATCACCAGGATATCCTCAGGCTTCGGATGAAATAGGAGTGGAAAGTGAGCAAAATCTTCAACAAAAGCTATATCCGGAGTAGGGATGGTAATAACAGGAAGACCGTCGGAGAAGAAGTCATACTGCTCTTCTGTCCTGGTCACGGCAATATTTCCGTAGGGAGAGTTTTCATAATATACAACTTTTAGCTTCCCCCACTGCTCTTTTATGGAATTCCAGTGCAAAACGTCAACTTTACCGCTGAAAGTGATATAACCTGCCAGGCATAGGGCAGCTAAAATGAAGAGGTTTAAGCTCTTGCTGTATAATCCGGATTTGGGCAGTAGCTTAAATAGGATAAGGCAGACAAAAAGGTTAAGCAGCACCACACCGAATGCTATCTGAAAAGAGTTAAAAAATGGAAGCATGGCATAGGTAAAGGCAACACCTCCGACCGCTGTTCCAAGAACCTCAAGAATATACACCCTGCCGGCTCCTATAGAAGGAGCATCGGATGAGTTTAAATGCGAGTGTACCTTGCAGCCGAATGTAAACAGGGCGCCGTGGCTGAGGCTGACGGGAAGAAGGATGACGAAAGAGAAGAAGATCATATACAGAACCCCCACTCCTTCACCCGGGCTTATACCAAAGATCCCCTTTATTCCCCTGGATAAATAGAGGACGATCGGCAGACTCAAGGAGAAGATAAGCTGGGCTGTAATAAACAGCCTGACTTTATTCTCTTTATGCTCAATGATTCTCCCGAAAAAATATGAGCCTGCGGCCTCCAGGATCAACCAGTTCGCCAGGATTACACCGATCGATAGTTCATTGCCTAAAAAGGTAATGAGCAATTCTCTTAATAGTATGATCTGGGCCACCATGCCGCTGAAGCCCATAACCACGAGGGGATAAGTGAAGGATTTTTTAAAGTGTATGGGCGGGAAGCTCAATCTTCCCATATCCCGGGAATATCTTGCCCGCAGAAACGGCATTTACCGTTCTGAATGTTGTTCTCGATCACCTGGAAATGGATGCGGCGAATCAGGGTATTGCTGCATTTTGGACAGAAGGTGGAGTTAAGGGGATGTCCGGGCATGTTTCCTATCGTTACATACTCCAGCCCTACAGCTTTGGCTATATTATAAGCCTTCTCAAGGGTCTCTACAGGCGTTGGGGGCAGGTTGGTTAACCGAAAAGCGGGAAAGAACCGGGAAAAGTGTAGGGGAACCTGCGGTCCCAGGTTGCTTTTAATCCACTCACACATCCTCCGGATATCGTCAGGATCATCGTTGAGAGTGGGAATGACCAGGTTCACGATCTCAAGCCAGACTCCTTCTTCCCTGATGATCTTCAAGGTATTCAAAACCGGTTTCAGTTTGGCTGAGGAAACTTCTTTATAGAACTTCTCTGTGAAGCCTTTTAAGTCAATGGTTACCGCATCCGTATACTTAAGCAGATCCCGCAGTGGTTCAGGATTAATACCTCCATTGGAATGCCAGAGTATATTCAGGCCCCTGGCCTTAGCGATTCTGGCAATATCGTAGACATATTCATAGAAAGAGGTGGGCTCGTTATAAGTAAATGAGATGGTGGGGATACCCCTCTTAATGGCTTCTTCCACGGCCTCCTCCGGCGGCACCAGATAGACTGAGTCCATCTCCTCCAGAGATTGCTGAGAGAGATGCCAGTTCTGACAGAATCGGCAGCGAAAATTACATCCTGCGGTTCCAAAGCAGAGGATAAGCGTACCGGGCAGCATGTGGTACTGGGGTTCTTTCTCTATGGGATCTATCTGAATGGCCGAGGGTTTTCCGTAGATGATGCTGTACAGGGTGCCGTCTATATTCACTCTGTTTCGGCACTCCCCACGCTCTCCATCTGCTATTTCGCAGTTGCGGAAGCAGAGCTGGCATTGAACTTTCTTATCGTCCAGCTTCCTGTAGTACATGGCCTCCCGCTCTGTAATGACCTTAAGGGTTTCACTTTCCTGTTCCTCATTTTGACTATTGATGCCCATTGGGAATACTACCCCCTTAAACAGGAACAACCCCAGACAGGTGAGAAGTAGCCTGAAAAGCATAACATTAACCCGTTTCATAGACTTTGTTATTTTAATTATATAGAAAATATAATAAGATTTTAATACGGAGAGTAAAATTGAAAGAGATTTTTTTTAGAGCCATATTAATTTACCTGTTTTTGGATGGATTTGCCGGAATAGTAAATAGAGCACGGGAGTAAGCTTATGCAGCCGGAAAAGGAATATCATATCGGACTGGGCAAAGGGGATATAGGAAGATACGTTCTGCTTCCGGGCGACCCCGGAAGGGTGCCGAAAATAGCCCGGTTTTTTGATACTGCCAAAGAGATGGCCTTTAACCGGGAGTATCGAACATTTACCGGTATTGTGGACGGAATAAAGGTTTCGGCTACCTCCACGGGAATCGGATGTCCTTCAACCGCTATCTGTGTAGAGGAATTGATAAAATGCGGTGCCCACACCTTTATCCGGATTGGAACAGCGGGCGGGCTGCAGCCGGAAATTGAGCTCGGAGATGTTACCATTACGACTGCTACTGTGCGTGAGGAGGGAACAACCCGGCAGTACGTTCCTCTTGAATATCCCGCAGTTGCCGATATTGATGTTACCTCGGCCCTGCGGGATGCTGCCGAAAGATTAGACATCAGGTATCACGTGGGGATAGGGCATACCAAGGATGCCTTTTATACTGAGGGAAACACAGACCTGCCTCTTTTAGATCAGTGCAGGATGCAGTGGAAAGTATGGGAAAGGGCTAATGTTCTCTCCACCTCAATGGAGGCTGCAGCCCTGTTTGTGATCTCATCAATTAAAAAAGTTCGGGCAGGGGAGATCCTGGCTATTATCGGCTTAACCTACAAGGACGAGCCCATAGTGGCCAGGGTTGGGATAGATGAAGCCATAAAAGTAGCCATTGAAGCTGTAAAAATCTTAGCGACAAAGGACAGGGCGGCCGGGAAATAGGTTGATTGATTATGATGAGTACGGACAGATTAGTTAGAAAATTTAAGGATGAGGCGGTAGCTGTATATTACATAGAAAATGAAGAAGTCCCTTCCGATGTAAAAAGATACGTAGTGTCAACAAGAGATACCAGGGATCTAATGAATCACCCTGAAATAATCAATTGCGACTTTACGAATTTAATGGGCAATGGTGTAACCAATGCCTTAAAAGGCATCAATATGCTTGAAAGGCTGAGCTGCATCAATTCGAAATTCGTCAATGTTTATCATATTCTAAGAGGAGGACTGAATTTTCAGGTAAGGAATGCTTTAAGAAAGGCTTTCGGCTATAAATGGCACAGCAGTTCCTATATATCAAGCCAGAGAGTTTTAAAAGAGGGCAGGTTTGAAATAAGTGAAGATTACTATAGAAAATTCTTGGTTCCCAATAATGCCACAATTTATACGGCTGATATTGTAGCTTCAGGTGTTTCCCTGGATCACGGTTTTGAATATATCAATAAATATCTGGAATCCCAGAATTTACAATTGAAGAATATGATCTTTATTACCATTGGCTGTATCGAGGCGGAACATGTTCTTTCTAAGTGGCATAAAATATTTAAGCAGAAATTCCCCGGCTACGAAAGATCGATTTTGATCTATCTGGAAGGAAGATTTGCCCTGGCGAAAAAAGATACACTCCTTTACAATTTTTTATACGATACGGATCTGCTTGAAAATTACAAACTGGGAGCATTGCTGACACCGGAGTTTGAGCATGCTCAGTTTGATAAGATGATTATAGGCTTAGAGGCGTGCGCAATTTACGATGGCGGGAAGAAGGGGTTTGAGCCTGTTAACCATGTAAAGGATATTTTAGAGTTTTGGGAGAAACAACTGGCAGTCGCCAAATCTAAAAACATATCCTTATGGGACGAATATAACGCGAGATTTCCGCTGGATATGTACTTTTCAGATATTGATAATTTAAAGGCAGGTTCACCCGAGATATTGGAAAGAAATAAGAGTAAATACTGGGGGGGATTGATTAAAGAGGAATACAGTAAATTATATGCTAAGTTCAAATGGCTGTGGAGCGATGTAAGAATCCAGGCTGCGAGGGTGCCGGGCAGCTTTCTTCAGGTATGTGAGAAGAAGATCAAGTATTTAAAAAGTCTTATTGAAAATGTAGAATGAAGAAAATACGTCTTGGCAGAAGTGAAATGATGGTCACTAAGATCGGCTTTGGCGGAATCCCTATTCAGCGCCTTACTGAGGAGGATGCCGTTAAGGTTGTGCAGAGCGCACTGGATCAGGGCATCAACTGGATTGATACGGCTAATAGCTATGGTACATCCGAGGAGAGGATCGGCAGGGCGATCAGGAATTACGATAGACACAGTATAAAAATCTTTACCAAGGGCTCGGGCGCGGACTTAAATACTATCCGCAAGCAGATTGAGCTTTCCTTGCAGCGGATGAATTTGTCTTACCTGGATCTCTACCAATTTCACTTTGTTCCGAGTGAGGCAGTGTGGGAAGATATGTGTAAGAACGGAACTGTCGATGAAATTCTACACTTAAGAGAAAAGGGTCTAATAAGGCATGTCGGCGCATCCGCTCATACAATCGAAGCAATGCTTGCAGTGATGGAGCATCCTGAGATAGAGGTTATCCAGTTTCCATTTAACTTAATTATGGAAGAAAATGGATTAAAAGTGCTTGAAAAGTGTAAAGCAATGGATACCGGGTTTATTACCATGAAGCCCTTTGGGGGAGGCATGCTGGAAAACGCCTCTGCCTGCATACGATTCCTGCTGCAGTATCCTGAGGTCGTTTTGGATCCGGGTTTTGAAACAATCGCAGAATTGAAAGAAGTAATTGCACTTTGTGAGGAAGATGCCCCCCTATCGGCGGATGACAGGGCGGCCATTGAGCGCTTGAAAAAGGAGCTCGGATCCAGTTTCTGCCGAAGATGCGGATACTGCACACCCTGCCCGCATGATGTTTCAATAATACCCCTTATGACCATGGAATCCCTTATAAAGCGCTTTCATCCGGAACAAATTCTATCCGGCTGGATCGCCGAGGCTGTTGAATCCCATAAAAACTGTGTAGAGTGCGGTGAATGTGAAGAAAAATGCCCTTACAAGCTGTCGATAAGAGAGGGTATGCGGCAGGGGGTGGAAGCATTCAGAGCTCTGCCGAGGGAGGAAAACATCCCTCGGATCATTACGGTGTGATGAGCGTGATCAGAATTAAAGGAGGAAACAATGCCGGCTTCAAAGCATCCACTCATTGTCATAGGCCATAAAAATCCGAATACGGATTCCATCTGTTCAGCTATAGCTTATGCACACCTGAAAAACGATTTTCTGGGGGAAGCGGCAGCCCCTTTTCGTGCCGGGAATATCAATCTTCAAACCTCGTTTGTTCTTTCTAATTTCGGGGTGGAGAGCCCGGAGCTTATCACCGATGTTTACCCGAAGATCATGGACATCATGATTAAGCAAGAAGCGCTTATTATCCTCTCAGAAGAGGACACACTGGCACAGGCTGAGGATATCCTGATTAAGAACCGTTTTTCCTTCCTGCCGGTGGTAGACAGTGAAGGTAAGTGTGCCGGCAAGATCACAGCTTTCCGGCTGGCCGGGTTGACCCGTGAGTTTAGCGAGCTTGCCTTACGGGAGAATATTTTTATAAACCTGGAGAAATTTCTGAAATCTGTGGGGGGACGAATAATCACCTGCAGCACAAAACAGACTCGCTTTACCGGAAAGCTTTTGATCAATGGTATTTCCTCTGAACCAGGACATGAAGATGCGGGATCACTCCTCTTTGTCACCCTATTTGATGAAAACACATTGATAGAAGTCATGGAGAAAGGGGTAAAATGCATCGTGGTATGCGGCCCGGAAGGTTTAAACGGGAAGATCCCGGAGATGGCTGCTAAAAACGATGTGTGCCTCATGGTCTCTCCCGTAGATATTCTCAGCACAGTGTTGCAGATATTCCTGGCCATGCCAATAAGGAACTTTATAGACCGTAAGCATCCTACATTTAAACAGCACGATCTTGTGCGGAATGTTCAGAAAGAGATTGGGAAATATAATGAGGGTGGATTTATCGTGCTCGATGAGGAAAATTTTATCCGGGGAGTGATCACCAGGATAAACTTCCTCACACAGAGTAGATTCCGGGTCGTTATGGTGGATCACAATGAATTCTCCCAGGGAGTAGAAGGGATCGAAGAGGCTGAGGTCGTGGAGATTATTGACCATCACCGGTTGGGAACCAGGAACACGGATATTCCCATTACATTTATCAACAAGGTTGTGGGCTCCACATGTACCATCATAGCCGAGATGTACAAAATTTCAGGCTTCTTACTCGATCCGGGAATAGCCGGACTCATGCTTTCGGCTATTCTATCTGACACGGTTATACTGAAATCTCCCACCACCACCCAACTCGATCTGGATATGTCTGAGTGGCTGGAGCACAGGGCCGGGATCAAGCTCGAAGAATTCGGTGAGACCATGTTTGACGCCGGAAGTGCCTTAGAGGGTCTGGACCCGGAACAGATTATCAAGCAGGACCAGAAGATATATGTTGAGGGAGAGTGGAAGTTCAGCATAAGCCAGGTAGAGATTGTAGGCTTTAAGAAGTTTTTCGAAATGAAGAACGCGCTTAAAGAAAAAATAAAATCTATCATGGAGCAAGGGGGGTGCAATTTCGGCTGCCTGATGGCCACAGACATAACCAGGGAAACCAGCCTGCTTCTATGCAGCGGTGGAAGGAAAATTCTGGATGCTATATCTTATCCCATGGTAGAGGAGAACATCTTTGAGATGAAAGCCGTGCTATCAAGAAAGAAACAGGTTCTCCCGTACCTCCTCGATCTCATCCGCAAGCTTTAAGATGCAGCTCCAACTGCGTTTGAAAAAATGCTTAGAAATCGAACCTGAAGAAGGGTGCTTTCAGGGGAAAAAATTCCTAATTCCGCAAAATAACAGGTAAAAATAAAATTTTTTAAGGCTATAACCCTTTAAATATTATCCAACGTGTTGTACTGTATATGGAAATAATTTTGCCGCCTCAACAGCAGCTTAGAAAAGGAATATACTATATGACAAAGAGAATAGTTATGATCTACCCGGAGATACCCGTTACCTACTGGAGCTTCAACTATACTCTGTCCTTCATAGGGAAAAAGGCAAGCATACCGCCTCTTGGTCTCATGACAGTAGCCTCCATGCTACCTGAAGATTGGGATGTGAACCTTATCGATATGAATGTAACGGATCTTAATCGGAATGACTTAGAAAGGGCTGATCTGGTCTTTATCTCCGCCATGCTTGTGCAGAAGCCTTCTTTTTCCGAGGTTGTGAGACTCTGTAATGAAATGGGCAAGCCGGTGGTAGCCGGGGGTCCCTATCCGATCTGTTCATATGAAAATATCGAGGGTGTTGATCACTTTATTCTTGATGAGGCAGAGCTTACACTTCCGGCCTTCCTGAGAGACCTTGAAGCCGGCTGCCCACAGAGGGTATATAGGGATAAGAGAAAGCCCGATATCACAAAAACACCACTGCCCAGGTTCGATCTTATCGACGTAGACGTTTATATCAGCATGCCGCTTCAGTATTCCCGCGGCTGCCCCTTCAACTGCGAGTTCTGTGATATTATTGAGATGTTCGGGAGAATACCCCGAACAAAAACACCTGAGCAGTTCGTAAGTGAGATGGAGGAGGTGTATAGGACAGGGTTCAGCGGATCTATCTTTATCGTGGATGACAATTTTGTAGGCAACAAAAGGAAGGTGAAGGCGCTTCTGCGGAGGCTGATCGAGTGGCAGAGGGACCATGAATATCCCTATGCACTCTTTACAGAGGCCAGTATGGATCTGGCCCAGGATGATGAACTGCTCGATCTTATGGTGGAGGCAAGTTTTGAGATGGTCTTTTTAGGAATCGAGACACCAGATAAGGAAACCCTTGTCTTAGCCCAAAAGAAGCAGAATCTCAGGTCGGATATATATGAAAGTATAAAGAAGATTCAGAAGAAGGGGATAGAGGTAGCCGGCGGTTTTATAATCGGCTTCGACAGCGATCCCCCCGATATCTTCGACAGGCAGATCGATTTCATTCAGCGGGCGGGAATCCCAATGGCCATGATTGGAATGCTTACTGTGATTCCCCACACCCAGCTCTTCCGGCGTTTATCCAGGGAAGGCCGCCTGGCAGAGGATATGGCTGTAAATTACGCCCATGACCTGAGGATAAATTTTATTCCTCGCATGTCCCGGGAGGTGCTGATTGAAGGTTATAAGCGGGTCCTTGCCGAACTCTACTCTCCCGGTACCTATTTCCAGCGCTGTCTCACCTTTTTGAAGCTGCTGCCTGCGGAGGCAAAGCCGTCCAAACCCCTGTCGAGAAACGATATCCGTGCCTTTCTGCTCTCTCTTATGAGACAGGGCTTCTCTCGCTATGGTTTTAAGTATTTAAAATTCTTAATCAGCGCGATTCGGTTGGATACCGGGCAATTAGCCATGGCAGTCATCCTGGCCATCAGGGGATATCATTTCTTCACCATTACCAGGTATATACTGAAGGCTGATAAATTCTCCAATATACTCATCCATGCCGTGCAGTCATTCCAGAGCCGTTTGGCTGAGGTTGTAGAGAAGGGCAGGGGACAGCTTGCAGCGGAACTGGAGTCTCATATAATAGCCCTGAAGAGCAATATGCAAAAAAGGTATCGGAAATTAAGCCGGGGTGTTCAAAGGTACCTGACGGAGCCGTTTGCAGAGTTCGAGCTTCGCTGTGAAACAATGCTGACGGAATTAAGGCTTTCATATCTATACGAGTTATGAGATACGAGTCGAAACTAATTTTTACAATACCTCTGGCGCCCATTAGAATAAGCCGGCTTCAGCTTTTATCAGGAGTTTGCAGCTTGATGGTCTTGATCTCGTAGGGCTTTATATGAAAGGAAATCTTATAAATATCCTGATCCTTTTCCACTAAAAGAGAGTCCATGTCATTTTCTAGAAGATCGGTCTCACTGGCTTTCAGGATCTGAAACGGAGTCAGGAGCGATAGATCGGTTCTCATACCAAAAGCTTCATATACCCTTACAATAATAGTATTATCCTGTTCTGCCATCTTTATGGTCTCAATGACCGCATTATTCTGGTCAACAGAAAAGAAGGGCTGATTTTCAAACGCCTGTGTAGAAGAAACGGCGCTTCCGGAAGCCGGTAATTCAAAATAAAGCGGGGGTAAATTGAGAAAATAACCTGCAGGAATAACCTGCCCCTCCCTGAAATCTCGGGAGTGAGGCAGAAGGGCATAGGTAAAGTGATGAACCTCCCTATCCGCAAGGGGATCCGGGTCTATGGGTGAGCGCAGCAGGGTAAGCTCTAAAGTATTTTTATATACATTATAACCATACTTGCAGTCGTTAAGAAGGGCGGCTCCATATCCATACTCCGAAAGATCGGCCCATTTATGAGCAAATACCTCGAATTTGGCTGCCTCCCAGCTGGTATTTCTGTAATTGGCGCGTCTTATATTGCCGAACTGGATATCAAAATCAGCGGAATCCGTATGGATGTTGAGGGGAAAGGCTACCTTGAGCATTTTCTGCTTTTCCTTCCAGTCGATGCTCGTTTTGAACTCTATTATTTTACTGTTTCTGTAGAGGCGGATTTCCTGAGTAACTTTGGATTCGGAGATAATCCTCTTTTGAACGATCGAGGCACAGAGGGGACCTTTCTCCTCTATCTCAGTCGACAAAAGCTCACTTTTCTCCGGGGCTGCCTCTATATAAGAGGGATCAATATTCCAGGCATCATATTTTACCAGGTTATCCCTGTAGAGAAGAAGTTGATTGGCCCGTTTTCCCTCTGCCAGCACCTCTCTGTTTTCTTCTTTATCGAAAATGCTCTGGATTGAACCATCTGCGGAGAAAACAACCCTGATTTTAGCATTCTCCAATTGATTCCGGGAAGCTGAAACGGGGTCTTGAATGGAAACGCTTCCCCCATTTTCTTCCAGTTGTAGAGTGGTGAATCCGTAAGAGGGCAGTCTGCATTCTAGAAAAATTCCATCTTTCCCTTTCTGTAAAGCCAGGCCCTGGCCATTTGTAGTCACCAGCCGATTCTTGCCTGACCAATTCTTAACAGGTAGGAATAGGATTTGCTCTCTGGCAAATCCTGTAGTATTAAAAATCAGGTATGTTCCGGCAGTGTTTGAGCCCGGCTGAAGCCTCGCGGCAAATGTCTCTAAAGCCTTTACGATCAATTGCTCACCCCGGGCGAGCAATTGATCAAATTGACGGCTGCTCTCTTGAAATGCACATTCGATGGTTGTGCCAGGCAGGATATCGTGAAACTGGTTTAAAAGCAGTTTTTTCCAGAGCTGCTCCAGGTGCTCTGCAGGATAATCCGAACCTAACAGTACACTGTTGAGCAGCAGGAGGAACTCGAGGTTGTGCATGAGATATTCAGACCTGCGGTTGTGCCATTTTGTCCTGCCGCGGGTGGTCAGGGTCCCCCGATGTGTTTCCAGATACAATTCCCCCTGCCATTCCGGAATATCTTTGATATCCTCTTCTGCCTTTCTAAAGAAATCCCTGGCCGATTCCATAGTGAGCCTTGGAAGACCCTCTGCATTCTGAGCTCGACGGGCCAGCTCCAGGTGATGTCGACCCGGGCCTCCCCCTCCATCTCCTTCCCCGAACAAACAGAGCCACCTTTTAGCCTGGTCTTTTTCCCGAAAGTTCCCGGCTGCGTAGAGCAGCTCACCCGGAAGCAGGGTAGAATTATATGTATCGGCCGGTAAAAAATGGGTAAATACTTTCGACCCGTCAAGCCCTTCCCATAAAAAGGTATGAAGAGGGAATTTGTTTATTTTATTCCAGGAGAGCTTTTGAGACATAAGATATTTCAATCCGCTTTTTTTCATCAGCTGCGGCAGAACAGGAGAAAAACCGAATGTGTCGGAAAGCCACAGATTCTCAACCTTCTTTCCGAATTCATCACGAAAGAAGCGTTTCCCATAGAGGATCTGCCGGATGAGTGACTCGCCCCCTGTCAGATTGCAGTCCGGCTCCACCCACATTGCACCCTGAAGCTCCCAGCTTCCTTGAGCAACAGCAGCCTTTATCTTTACGAAAAGTTCCGGATATTTGTCCTTCACAAACTGGTAAAGCTGAGGCTGGCTGGCACCGAACCTGTACTCAGGATACTCCTGCATATAGTAGATGGCTGACGAAAAGGTTCGCCCTGCCTTTCTAACAGTTTCTCTTAGAGGCCACAGCCAGGCGACATCAAGGTGAGCGTGCCCCA
Source organism: Spirochaetales bacterium (assembly GCA_030615505.1). Classification (GTDB taxonomy): domain Bacteria; phylum Spirochaetota; class Spirochaetia; order SZUA-6; family DRHE01; genus JAUWZD01. The sequence continues at coordinate 39,052 of JAUWZD010000001.1, forward strand.
CAGCACTGATTTCAGGTGAGGAGGCATTCGCCTTCTTTTCGAGTTCAGGCAGCAGCTCACTGCGACAGAGCTCAATATCTTCTTCCTTACCATCTCGGTAGAGGTTCAGTGCCCTATTAAGAGCGGAAAGGATCTGAGCCTGTCTCATTTCGGGTTCCTGGAGATGTATGGCCAGATCAAGGAGAAAAAGCATATCATGGTATAGATTCCAGAAATCCCTGCGAAAAACAGCCAGGCTGGCGTCGTTCAGTTTTGCCTCTTCCTGAACTCCCATAGTGTTATTGGCGGCAGCTTCAACCAGAAGCTCTACAGTTTCACCATCTTCTGCCTGAGAGCTGACAGGGATTATGGCTTTCCGATACAGCGGATCTGTCACACCTGCTTTTGAAGTCAGGCCGCAAATGGGAACTCCACGGGAATCAAACAGACAGGCCTCGCTGCCCGTATCAATCACGGCCACAGCCTCTTTATTTTTCCAGTGCACAGGAATACTTGCTCTGAACCTGAACCAGGCGGACTGCCAGAGGGATCCCCAGACCTCTCCGATCATTATCTCCTGCCAATCCCTTTTCTGAAGCGATTGAAAGGGAATCGGATCTTCATCCACGCTGTAAAGGACCTTTAGGGGAATTCGCTCTGAATAGTAGCCGAAAGCGTTATCCTTCAAAAATTTACTGATTCGATCGATTATGGGATTATTACTGGCTGCCATAACAGCTATTATTAGATAATAAAGAAATTACTGTCAAGCAATAATATAATAATGAATATTATTAATTCTTATATAGCTCTTGTTTAATTGTTTTCTATATAAAGATTAATACGACAATATTAAATTATAATAATAACTTGACAAATAGATATTCATCGTCTATAATCTTTAAAAATAGATTTTAAGGAGGTAGTTATGAAATTATTCGACAAAAAACGCTGCTTGATCCTGGGTTTGGTTCTGCTCGTACTCCTGTTCTGCCCTGCACACATCTTTGCAGGCGGGGAGCAAGAAAAGGAGGAAATCCCAACCTTGATCTGGTTGACTAACGTGCAGGGAGGAACGAATCCTGAGGATGACTTAATTTTTCAAAAAGAGATAGAAAGGCTAACAGGAGTTAAAGTCAAGCTGATTAAACCACCGGCACCCGAATACGATACAAAAATGACCGCCATGCTGGCAACGGGAGAGCCCCTTGATATTGTTTATCTCCTGGACTCTCACTTCGATGCACTGTGGGATCAGCACTTGTTTGAGCCACTCACAGACAGGATTATGAGCTCAAAAGTATTGAGCGATCCGGAGATTATACCCATGTCCGAGTGGGACCGAATCAGAAGGGATGACGGTGACATCTATGCAGTATTCCAAAAATTTGAGCAGGGAACCCTTCCGATTGTGAGAGCGGATTGGATGGAAAAACTTGGCTTTGCTCCTCCGGAGACTCTTGATGAGTATTATGAGCTTCTAAAAGCCTTTACCTTTCAGGATCCTGATGGAAACGGTAAAGACGATACCTACGGTCTTGCCCTTGGCTTCACCATCTATGAAAGCTCAGGTTTTTTTGGGGCCTATGGTTTTATGAAGGGATTTGCAAAAGACGCTGCAGGAAATCTGTACGCGCCTCATGCAACGGAAGAAGCAATACCTGTATATGAATGGCTGGCAAAGCTTTACAGAGAAGGCATTCTTGAGCCTAACTTCGTTACCAATAAGTCTTCAAACTTTCGGGATTTATTCATGACGGACAAAGCAGGTATGACCTGCTATTGGGCTGCCTGGGTCGGTATGTTCAATCAGATGGTAAAAACTAAAAATCCCGACAGTCCCTTCAAAGCAAGAGGACTGGTCCCTCCCAAAGGTCCAGGAGGAAGGCTGCTGCGGGCCGGCAGTGATGGTCTAATGGTTATTCCAAAATGGTCTGAGCATAAGGATCTGGCCTTTAAAATACTCGAGTTCTGGCATACACATGAGGGCTGCGTTGTAAGCTGCTTTGGCGAGCTCGGTCACGACTACAATATAGTTGATGGAAAGTATGTTATGACCGAAATCGGCGAAGCCTCTATGGGGCAGCACAGCGCTCCCCAGCCAAAATCTTTGAAGTGGAAGAATCCATTTGGTGAGTTGGAGGGATTCGATGAGGCTGCAGAAATAATAAGAAAATATGCCCGTCCGGAAATGGTAACACCGTATAGAGCGCAGTGGGAGACAATTGTAAGATCTGAAGCTGCCAAAATAATCCTCGGTGACATCTCAGCCGAGCAAGGCATTAAAAACATGCAGAGAAGGTTCAAGGAAGAGGGTATCTACAAATAGTAGCTTCTGTGAAATCATACCTGCCTCGCTTCTGCGGAGGCAGGTATTTTTCTTAAAGGCGATATGAGGACTCGAAAAAATATACTCAAACAGATCTTTAAGGTCAGGCTGCTCTATCTATTGATGCTTCCGACCCTGGTCTATTTCTTTATATTCGCCTATTTCCCGATTTTTGATGGGTTCAGAATCAGCTTTCAGGACTTTCGCTTTGTTGGGGAGAGCCGTTTTGTGGGATTTGACAATTATAGAGAAGCGGTTCAGACTCCCGGTTTCTGGCGGGCTTTCAGAAACACGCTCATCCTGGGCTTCGGCAATGTCATGCTGACCGCGTTTATCCCCATGGTGCTCGCCCTGCTGCTCAACGAGCTGCGTATTGCAGCCTGGAAGCGATTTACCCAGACTATAATCTACATGCCCCATCTCTTCTCCTGGGTGATAGTTGGCGGGATCTGGATATTCATGCTTTCACCGAATGCGGGGATCATCAACGTAATCAGGAATCTTTTTGGGCTGGATTCTATCTACTTTATGGCCAAAGAAACCTACGCCCAGCCCATCATGATCGGGGTGAATCTCTGGAAACAGGCCGGATTTGTCTGCATCCTCTATTTGGCCACAATTGCGGGCATCAACCCTGAGCTCTACCAGGCCGCTATGATCGACGGCGCCGGGGCTTTCAAGCGAGTGTTCTACATTACCGTTCCGGAACTTCTCAGCACCTTAAGAGTGGTTTTGCTGCTCAACATCATGGGGGCCTTGAGGATGTTCAATCAGATCTGGGTCATGCGCAATGAGGTTATTGCGCCGAAGGTGGATGTGCTCATGTACTACGTATACGAAAGAGGCCTGGTACAGTTCAAGATTGGCTACGCAGCGGCCATATCGGTGCTAATATTTGTATTGACTTTCATTATTACGGCAATATCGAATCGTTTCATCAAGTATACTGCCTAAAGCAATGGGAGAGAGATGATCAGAACAACCACTTTGAGAAAACTATTTGTCGTAGTAAACAACCTGATATTGATTTCCCTGGCATTGACCATGGTTGTACCCCTGGTTAATGTGCTGGCCGTATCCTTTACCACGGACCTGGAATCCTACGAGAACGTAATAAAGCTCTTCCCCCGTGAACCCAGTCTTGAGGGATATAAGGCTCTTTTCCAACAGATAGCTATCTTGAGGCCCTTTCTGAATAACGTTTTTGTTACAGTCATTGGCACCTTTCTCCATGTCATATTATGCGCCATGGCGGGATACGTCCTGATCAGGGAAAAATTTCTCGGTAAGGCGATCCTTGTAATTCTCGTAACCATACCCATGATGATACCCTTCGAGATGATTATCATTCCGGTATATGTAACCGTAAAACGCCTGGGCCTGATGGATACCCTCTGGTCTATCATTATTATCGGGGTTGTTTCGACCTTCAGTATCCTGCTGATGAAGAATTACTTCGAAGGAATCCCCAGGTCCCTGGAAGAATCCGCTTTCATGGACGGCGCCGGCGAACTGACCATTTTTTTCAGAATATATCTTCCCCTTGCTAAAGCCGGACTGGCCACCATCACTATCTTCCAGTTTGTCTACAAATGGAACCATATCCTGCCTGCCGTCCTGTTCTTACATTCAGTTGAAAAATATACCCTGCAAATCGTCCTGAAGAGCCTGGTGGTAAGCCAGGAACTGAGCGGTACCACTCTGTCCGTAGCCAATAATGCCCGGATGGGTGGGATCGTATTCGCCATCATTCCCTTAATTGTGGTATATTTATTTGCCCAAAAATATTTCATCAAAGGCATTATGATCGGGGCGGTCAAGGAATGAAGGCCAGAGAAAAAAAGTATTTAATAGTAAAAAAATTTATCCTGAAAGGCATCGAGGAAGACATCTACAAACCCGGTGGTAAAATTCCAACAGAAGATGAAATCATGGGCACCCTGGGGTTCAGCCGGAGTCCGGTACGTCATGCCATAATGCAGCTCGAACAGGAAGGCTATATCTATAAGATCCACGGAAGCGGCAGCTTTGTGAAGCAGGCAATTACCGATGACCCGATTGATATATATGCCCTTCTTTATCCGAATTCCAAGGGAATAGAGAAAGATTTTATATACGGTATGCGGCAGGCTGTCAATAATTCACACATCAGAGACCTCCATTTAATTCTCAAAAAGCCCGGAAGAAATGCGAAAGAGATGATAGAGATTCTTCAGTCACTGGATACGAGCAAAAGGGGAGGGATCATTATCATTCCCTTCCTGGAGCGAACCCGGCAGGCTAATCGTCTGCTTGCCGCCAATCTTAGAAAAATTGAAAAAGAAAATTTCACTGTTGTGCAGCTGGATCGAATTGTTCCGGAATATGACGGCAGCTGCGTCATGTCCGATCACCGCAAGAGCGCCTATGATATGATAAAATATCTCATCGATAAGGGTCATAAGAAAATAGCTATTATTTATGAACATCCTGAGAACAGCTCCATAAAATTAAGACTCCAGGGTGTTAAGGACTGTCTGGACGATGAAGGATTTTCCCTTCCTGAATCTAATCAATTTCAATTCGCCATAGATGAGATTGCCGGGAATGGAAAAACTATTGTAGAACAGATCCGGAAAGAGAATATTTCAGCCGTATTCTGTTTTGAGAGTGAGATCGCCCTTGAAATCTATAAGGTCTTTGCAGATTATAATATTGCCATACCGGAAGAGCTTTCCCTCTGTTCTTTTGATGATCATAGTTTTATTGGCTTTCGAGATGGTTTTATCACCGCGGTTATCCAGCCTCTGGAAGAGTTGGGGTATTTTGCTTTGGATCTGATTTTGAGAGGAGTGGGACAGAGAAGCCGAAAATCGATTAAAATGATCATGGAGCCTGTGATCATCGAAAGAAAGAGCGTTGCGGAAATATAAACTTTACTTTGCCGATCTCCATTTTCATACTCACTATTCAGATAACAGGGACAGAGCCTCCATCGAGAATATGATTCTCGAGGGAAGAAAATATGATATTACGATTTTTGGCATAGGGGATCACAATCACAACCTGGATATTAAGAAGTGGAAACAGCAGTTGAAGGAAGCGGAAGATCTCAGGAAGAAATATCCTTCCTTCCTTATATATAATAATTGTGAAATAACCTTCCTTGTGGGGCATTTTCTGGTCCTTGAACCCGGCCTTATTACGGGAACAATACAGGAGGGCTACAAGTTCCTCTATAATAACCATGATATTATTAAAATAATCAATCATCCCAATCCGGCGACTGATGAGTGGCATAAGCGGATTATTCCTTCTGTGTCGGCTATTGAAGTGGTTAATGGAGCGGTTTTTCGTGAAGCGAAGAGAGCCGGTTATCGATTCACATCGGCAATGGATATTCCTCTCATTCAGATGTATGCAAAATACCTTAGCCTTGATTATCCCGTGGCGGCCATCGGGAACAGTGACGCCCATGAGCTGGCTGATATGGGCTCCGGAATGACCGGATTATGGCTTCAGGATCCGCCGGATAATGCAGGGGTGCTTCAGGCTGTCCGGGATAGAAGGGCCTTTGCTACTACGGACCCCGGTATTTGCATCCGATGCGAGCTGGATCAGCAGCGGGGAGAATATTCATGGGAAGTTGAATGGAATCCCGTTAACCCGGCTGCAGCAAAAAAATTCCGGGTAGAGGTGTATAACAGGGACAAGAAACTGGACACTACAGATGGCAGTGGACAAATTGATGCGCAGGAGGAAGGTCTGTACTGGGTCGCTGCTTTTAATGATGAAGCTATTGAAGTTTCATCCCCGCTGTACAAATACGATGAAAAGGAAAAATCAGATTCATCTCGTAAAAAAATAATTAAGGCAGATGATCTGGTAAAGATGAGCTTAAAAGATATGCAGTGGCTCAGTCTTCATGAAAAAGCATCCCTCGATCTGTCCACTTTAAGAAGAGAGGGGGCTGCAGAAATCGAATTACTCTCATCAAAAAGTTCTCCCGAGATCATTGATGCGGATGGCAACAGAGTGGGGTATAAGGTGGTTAATCCGGGGAAGGAGAGAATCGTTATAGATAAGAGATGTGATCCTCCCTGTTTTGATGAATTCTTCCTCTGGCTGGAACGGAATGAAATTCATGAGTGTATGTTTTGGGAAATCGATTATAAGAAGATCAACGATCTCTTCATTTTCGATGGAATCTTAGTACCAGCCAAAATGGTTTTTAGAAAGGGTTTCTGTAATCGGTATCGAAAAGAGCTGTCCCGGATTAAGGGACTTATAACTCCAAAAACGAAGTTCCGGCTCTATGTTAGAACACTCTTTAAAATGACCATACAGATTAATTTGGATGATCATCCCTTCCCCATGAAGATTGAAAATCATAACAATACAAATCTCAACAGCCTGCTGCTCTTTATAGATCAGGATGTAGATTATCCCGAGTTTTCACAATTTATTAATACAGAATCTATGGATAACACGGAATATGATAATAAACAAAAAATCTATCAGGTATTTTTATAGCTTTTTCTGTTTTTGAATTGAGGCTGTCCAACCTCAATTAGATGGCTTCTTAGCTGGGCGGTTATTTAGCCCGTGTTTTGGTTAGGAATTCTCATTTCAAGAGCAGCCCTTAAACCATTTGAAAATGAATATCCAGGCTATAGAGAGCCAGCCCCATTTGCATGGCCGAGGCAGCTATCCAGATATCATTGGTTGGTATGGGACTCCCTTTTTTTCTCAAGTTCCAGTAAATCTGTGCGTAAAATTCAGCAGTAATATCATCCATTTGAACCAATAATAGTTTTGACAGTTTGCTTTAATGTATTGTAGAGTCAGATGCTAATGGAAGAGTTTGATAATAATCTCCCCGGCACATTTTCTCTGCTTGTAAAGCCGGCGTCTGCGGACTGCAATCTCTGTTGCGATTACTGCTTCTATCTTGACCGAAGCTCTCTGTATCCGGAGACAAAGGTGCACCGTATGAGCGACAGTGTTTTAGAGCGCATGATTTCCAGCTATATGGCAACACGGCAGCACACATATTCATTCGGCTGGCAGGGCGGTGAGCCGACATTGATGGGAGTAGAGTTCCTTAAAAAGGTTACGGAACTTCAGAAAAAATACGGCCGGCAGGGTGCGATAGTGTCCAATGGGCTGCAGACCAATGCCACTCTGATCGATGATGAACTGGCGGCCCATCTATCAAAATATCGCTTTTTAGTTGGGGTAAGCATTGACGGGCCTGCTGAAATACACAATAGGTACAGACAGTATGCAGACGGAAGGGGTTCGCATGCAGCGGTGCTTCGGGGTATCGAATGTCTGAACAGGCATAATGTGGAATTCAATGCCCTGGTGCTGGTCAGCTCTGCAAACATAAAGAAGGCTATAATAGTCTATAATTATTTACGCAACCATGGAATTAATTATCATCAGTACATTCCATGTGTAGAATTTGATAATTTCGGGCAGCCGCTCCCCTATTCAATCGCTGCAAAGGAATGGGGAGATTTTCTCTGTGAAATATTTGATGAATGGATCATTAAGGATAGGCATAAGGTTTCTATCCGCCTATTCGATGCCATTCTGGGTTATATGGTTGATAGACGCTACAGTATGTGCACACAGGGAGGGAATTGCCGCCAGTATTTCTTGGTGGAGTATAATGGTGATGTATATCCCTGTGATTTTTTCGTGGAAAGACATACGAAATTGGGTAACATAATGAAGAATAACTGGAAAGAAGTGGGAGGCTCCTCCAGGTATCGCTCCTTTGGCAATAAGAAGGCGGATTGGAACAGCCTCTGCTCATGCTGTGACTATCTGGAGTTCTGCTCGGGTGATTGCTTAAGACATCGTGTGTACCGGGGTGAGACGCCGAATACTCTGAGCTGGCTGTGCGAGGGATGGAAGAAATTCTACGCTCATAATATTCCCTCATTTCAAAAGATCGCTCTGTCCATTTTAAATGAAAGGCAGTTATCCCTGCCTTCGGCGCAGAGGAAATTTTATGATACGCTGCCACGGATTAGGATCGGCTGGAACGATCCCTGCTACTGCGGAAGCGGCCGGAAATACAGGCTCTGTCATGGAGCTGCAAAGGGGAAAAATAAGCAAGTATCAAGATAATGCTCTAAAGGCTTACTTATCGCAGCCATTCACTGAAGACATTCTTTTCTTTGATCAGCTTATAACGGATAAACTCATTTAAACAGACCATCGCCCTTTCAGCCGTCAGGAAGGTAGGTACGCCACCGGAATCCATGACCTGTCCGAATTTATTGTAGGCTGCATCAGCACCGGAAACGACATTGATGGATACCACTGTCGGCTTCCTGTGTTTATGCACTATATCAACAATACGCGCAGCAATGTTTTTTTTATAATGATTGATCTCTTCATCTGTGGTATGAAGGAGCTGGGCCTGAGGTACAATCGAAATACAAAGTGCATCCACACGACTTGAACATAAAAGAATGTCTATACACTCTTCGAAAAGCTCATCCGAGGCCATTGCAGTAAGGTCGAGGAGGGGATCCGCATTGACAAAGGGAGGAATTATTTCTTTCAGTTTATCTATCGTGTCTTTTTCGAGATCAGACAGGGATAAGTATCCAAGATTATCGGCGGCATAGGTCTTCTCATATCCTGCATTGGCAATTACAGCAACTCGATTTCCCGTTACCTCAAAATCATGAAGAAGGGCGAAGGTTTTTATAAAGTCCCCGTGGTCAATCATCGTGTCGGCGACAATAAGCCCAGCCTGTTTCATAGCAGCTTTGGCAACCGCATACTCTCCTGCTATGCTCGCCGTGTGAGACTGAGCGGCTATTTTCCCCGCCTCTGTTCTCCCGGCCTTATAAACAATAATGGGTTTCTTGCTCTTTGCTGTTATGGTGAAAAACTTTCTTCCGGCTCCCTTTTTAAATCCTTCTATATATAACCCGATGACATCCACCATGGGATCGTCCTCAAAGTACTGTGCAAGATCACATGGGTCTACATCTAGCTGATTACCATAACTCACAATTACTTTTGGAGAAATCGCATTTCTCAGATTATAAATTTCAGTAATGCCTAAAGCCCCACTCTGGCTGAGGATGGCCACATTCTTTTCTTTTTCAAGATTCAATCTGAACTTATCTTCCGGAATAAAAAAGGTGTTAATCCCTTTGTTTTCGATATCACCCGCATAAACGATTCCGAGGCAGTTCGGTCCGATAATCCGGATGTTATTCTTTTGGGCCAGATTTAGTATTTCTTCTTCCAGTGTTTGGTTCTTTTTAATCTCGCTAAAACCCCCGGGAATTAGCACGATAGCTTTCACTCCCTTTTTGGCAGATTCTCTAACCACGGGTATGGTTGCTTCTGCAGGTACTGTGATAATACTTAAGTCAATTTTAGCTTCAATATCGAGTATTGATTTATAAAGCCGAATAGTTTTATCGGCTATAGTGACAGTGCCGCCCTTGATATTGATACAGTATATATCCTCTCTTTTCATATTGATGAGGTTCTTTACTATGATATTGCCTGCCTTGGTATAATCCGATGCACTTATTCCTACAATTGCTATGCCTTCAGGCTCAAAAAAAGGTTTGAGTGTTTGCTTGGGTTTAATATCTAAATCCATCCCTTCCGTTTGCTTTTCTTCAAATGAAGCGTAGCCGTCGATTGCGATAAAGTTGCCGTCGAAATCAAAAACAAAGGGATTAATTTCAAATTCAGTGAAAGCGAATCTGCTCTTATAATTAAAGAAATTTGAGAATCGAGTAGCCAGAGCGCTGAACTTTACTTCAGTATCAACGATCTTGGAAATATAGTCGGTTTTTCCCTCATCTATATACTTTTGTTGTATCTTTGTTGAGGCGAGCAGGGCTGTAGCCCATTCTTGATTGATGGGCGGCAGTACAAGGTTGGGCGGTGAAAAATTGGAAGCAAAATGCTCGGCATCTGTTCCTCCTTTACTGAAGGAAATAACCGGCCCGAAGGCTTCGCTCTCACGGAAACCTAATAGGATTTCATTCCCAAGGTCCTTGGAATAATCGATATACTCAATCAGGAGTATTCCTTCAATTGGATGGCACTTTTTCTCAAACAAGGATTTCATCTTGAGAAATGAATACCTGATGAAATCAAAATCCTTATATATAACCTTTACACCTCCTGCTTTCTGCTTGTGAGTAATTCTTTCAGATACTACTTTTAATACAATCCTATCGGTTTTGAAGATCGAAAGTGTATTATTGGTGATATCTTCTGCATCCCTTATCAGAATATGAGTAGGAATGCTTATACCCAATTCATTAAGGATTTTATAAACCTCGTGTTCGAAAAGTCTCTTCCTCTTTTCTCTATGCGCGTTCTCTAAAATTGCTTCCACATTTTCTGCCCAGGAATGACTCTCAAGCTGACTCATCTCTGCCTCCCAATATATTCACAATTATGACATGTTTTTCAAGAAAAATAAATGATCTAAAAAATAGAAAATGAATAAATTCTTCAAATATTCATAAATATGACAATCCTTTTATTATAAATTCTTTTTAAATTCTCTTATTTTAACCAATTTGAAGGGAAATTGACTCTAATAAAGCATGTTGAATTGACAAAATTTAAAACAACACACACTCTTTGAATAGTGAGGAAGGATATGACAGATATTTTTGATAAATGCTACGGCAGTGAAGGATACTTCGGCTACTTTAGAGCGAAAAATGACATGTACTTTACTCAACCTGTACTGGAGGGAATTCCAGGTCCCCGAATGAAGTTCCAGGGCAAAAAGGTCATTATGTGGGCAATAAATAACTACACCGGACTTGCCGGAAATGAAGATGTAAAGAATGCGGTCCGAAAATCCTTAGAGTCGTGGGGCACATTTTCTCCAATGGGTTCACGCATGCTTACGGGGAATACGGAAAAACACATTGACTTAGAAAAGAAACTGGCACAATTTTTACAGAAACCGGCAGCCGTGCTCTTCAATTATGGATACCTGGGTGTTATAGGCACCATATCAGCCCTGGTGGGAAGAGACGATCAAATTCTTATGGATAAACTCTCCCATGCTTCAATAGTGGATGGGACAATTCTTGCTTCAATGGGAAAGCGTTTCAGGCCTTTTAAACACAATGATATGGATAATCTTGAATTCCACCTAAAAGCAGCCAATAAAGAACGGAAGGGCGGTCTCCTGATTGTTATCGAGGGCGTCTACGGCATGCGGGGAGACCTTGCCGACTTGAAGAGCATCTGTGCGTTAAAAGAAAAGTACGAAGCACGGCTCTTTGTTGATGATGCCCATGGATTCGGTGTTATGGGTGAAAATGGACGGGGCGCCGGCGAACATTTCGGTGTCCAGGACAAAATCGATCTCTATTTCGGGACTTTTGCCAAAGCATTTGCCGCTATCGGTGGTGTAACTGCCGGAGAAGAGAAACCTGTGGATTATATCAGGTATAATGCACGAACCTATGTGTTTGCCAAAAGCCTGCCAATGATCTTTGTTGATGCTATTAACGCCTCACTTGATGTAATGATCAAAAAGCCGGAGCTGCGACAGCGAGCCTGGACTGTAGCAAAGCAGCTCCAGCAGGGATTGGTGGACCTGGGTTATGATATCGGCGATACGCAGTCGCCTATCACGCCCGTCTATGTCCCTGCAGGAAGTGCAGAAACCGCAATGTCTATGATGAGAATGCTCAGAGAGGACTATGGCGTTTTTGTATCGGCGGTAATCTACCCGGTTGTTCCGCATGGAGTTGTGCTTTTCCGGATGATTCCCACAGCATCACATTCGGATGAGGATGTGAAAGATACTCTATCTGCATTTAAGAATCTTCGTGACAGACTGAAACTTGATTTGACACAAAAGCCATCAAGGGCCAATAAGTAGTCTAACCTTTGAGAGGCCTCGTATGGATTCCGCATTCACCTCCGCATTTACTGGTACCTGACCAGCGACCCGCTCTCTCATCCGGATCTTTGGTTATACGAGTACACGGGGCGCAGCCCAAAGAGCGGTATCCTTCAGCATAAAGAGGATTTACATCTACCCGATTAAGAGCAAGATACTGCCATACTTCACGTTCTTTCCATATAAGAATGGGGTTAAGTTTAATAAGACCTTCATCCCGTTCCTCTACCTCCTGAAAGTCTACACGGGTGCGTCCTTCAGTACATCGTAATCCCGTAACCCAGCACCGCACATTCATCTCATCGATGGCCCAGCGTATTGGCTTTACTTTTAAGATATCACAGCATTGATCAGGATCCGTCTCATAAAGATTAGAAGGAATTTCCTCAGTATTTTTATATACTTTCAATTCAGGGTATTTAGCAACTTCATCTTTCATGAATTGAACCGTTTCCGGAGGTTTAAAGCGGGTTGTTATAATGAAACCGCGAATATTGGGGCTCACTCTTTTTGCAAGGTGCCAAACGGCAACAGAGTCTTTACCGAGGCTGTTGGCAACTACTAACGAATCACCAAAATTTTCATAGGCTCTTTCTATCAGCGAAAGGGAGTGATCTACTTTTTCTTTGAAATTCTTAGTCTCTACCAGTGATTGGATGTCTGTCTGTTTCACTAATTCGATCATAAATATTCCCCTTATATGAAGACATTATATTTAATATTAATTACTCCTATTATTTGGTCAATTCGTAATGCTCAAAACCCGATGAAATTCCTTTTATAGGACTCAAATAAATCAAAATATGCAAAAAAAGTAGTTTATTTTGTAATTCTGTTGTGAATATTTGAAGATAATATTCATTTTATCGGGATATAATACTTGTTCTTTAAACAATTATAGTATATTATTTTTATATTGTATAGTAATGGAAAGTGATAAAAAAAAGACCATCCTGGAAGTCGGTAAACGGCTGTTTACCGATTATGGCTACAGAGATGTTAATATTGAACGAATATCCAAAGAAGCCGGTCTAAGCACGGGAAGCTTTTATAATTATTTTCCAGGCAAGGAGTCTTTTTACGCAGAAATACTCGATACAATAGAAAAGCATGGAATACAGGAAGCAGAGCGTATCGTTTCGCGCCTCCGCTCACCCTTAAACCGATTAAAGGCTCTCTACCGCTTTACAACCCTGGGAATAAAAAGAAGTAAGATTCTCCGCGGTATTTTGACAAATGATGAAAAATATATATTTCCCGGCTCAGAAGAACGGCATAATCGTGCAGAGAGCCTGCGCACACATATTGAGAAGATGATCGGCGATATCATCAAGGACGGCGCTAAAAAGAGAGTCTTCCGTTCGGGACTTTTCAAAAATCCTAAACTCATGGTGATAGCCATTTACGACACCATTCTGATGCATTACGAGAATGAGAATATCGAAGAACTCATGGATGACATTCTTCTCCTTATCGAAAGGGGACTTAAGCGGCGCCTGCGTTTGAGACATCGGGACGAACGGATCGATAGGCGCATCGGGCGCATTGATAGAAACAGGTCTTCAGATAGGAGAATTAGCGGCCTTTAAGGTCTCTAATCCTTAATCCGGCTCAAGAAAAGTGTCTTTAACATCCAGTTGGGAAGCGGCTTTTCCGGATTGCGTTTTTTCAGGTTCAAATATAAGCCCAACTTTTTTACTATCGGAATCTTATAGGTTTCAACAAATTCGATTAAGGTTCCATCAGGATCTTCAATGTAGCTGAAATGACCGGAAGCATCACCCATATCAAATGAAGTAGAACTATCAACTGTAAAGGGAAAACCCTTTTCCTTACATTCCTCCTGTAGTAATTTCATTCCATGAATATCAAAACAGAGATGAATAAATCCCAAATCTCCCCAATAGCGATCAGTAAATATTTTTTTAGGTTTTCTCTTTATTGATTGAATCAGTTCAATCCGGCTGGGACCAAGCCAGCGGCTGAGGCTGCCCTTTCTTTCCTGCTTATGAGTTAACAGTACTCTTCTTACTTTCTCCCCTCCGCCGTTCAAGGGCTTAAGATCTTGAAAGACTCCGGTTTCATCATAGATTGTTTCATTATAGCCAAGAATATCCGAATAGAGGGAGCGCGCTTTATCAATATCTGAGACACCGATCATGCAGCCGCAGGCCCCGCCAGTTTGATGCTTACCCTTAGAAAACCAATGGTCTCCTTTAACGATCTGAAAAATCATACCGAATGGATCTTTTATAAAAAAATGATCATTTCCACCGGGATCTTTAGCTACTTCCCCTAAAATATCTACTCCTCTGCTCTTAAGGGTTTCAGAGGATATCTGCACATCGTGTGCCTTGACTCTTACCGCGAATAGACCCAAATCACCAGGTTGAAGTGTAAATTTAGGCGCCTGTGGTTCTCGGCTGGTATATTGCCAGATCTCAAATGCGCTGCCGCCCTGAATATTACCTGCCAGTACGGCATGTCGTCTCTGCGATTTACCTCCCGTATAGGCAAGCATTAAATCGGCAACTCCAGAATCCTCAAAGATGGGTATGTCCATGCCAAAATTCAATCGATACCACCTGAAGGCATTTGCTAAATCAGGCACACCGATTCCGATCTGCTGTATTCCGCTGATAATTTTTGTTTCCACGGGTTTCACTTTAACTGTTTCAATCCTCAACTATTAAGTTAGCAAGTTCGTCAGTGTCATCAGGCTTTATGGGGAAATGATCTTTCAGTAATTCACCGCAGCGCTTAACCGCATTGCATATAGCCTGACTCTGACGATGTTCTTTTATGCCGGTAATCACCATATTCACAATTTCCTGCCACACAGAAGTATCAAGCTTGTCATTGATACCCTTATCCGCCAGAATCCAGGCCTTTCGCTCAAACACGGAAATAAAAATCAGTATTCCCGTTTGATCTTTAGTCCTGTTGAGCCCCTTTTTGAAAAAAGAGGTTAAGGCTGCCTCTTCTACTTCTTCTTTCATTTCATCAGCGGAAATGAAGAGACGTTTTAAAGCAGGAATCCTCTTTATGATTTCATGGCAGATCAAAAAAGAGATACCGAAAATAGTAGGAAAGATCCATAAATCAAAGATAGTAAAACCTCCCCATCTTCTCTGTATGCTTATTACTGCCGTAATGATAATGGCGATTATAAAGCTGACCGTAATACCGCCTGTCATGTTTGAAAGGGGATAGTGATAACTCGATGAAACCACCATTGGCACAATTTCACCGGAGGTAATCTTTTCTACCCCTTGAACACTCTGTATGATTTGCTTTCTCTCATCCTCTGATAGAAAGGATTCAGTCAGATTTTTCATAATATACTACCCTCAATTCATACTATATATGTGCGCTGTGTCAGGCTACCAGCCGCCCGAAGCGCCCCCGCCGCCGAAACCTCCTCCACCTCCGCTGAAGCCGCCGCTGCCGAATCCACCTCCGAAACCGCTTCTTCCGCTCCTGCGGCCGTATCCAATACCGGGAAAAAAATACATGCCCGGAAGGATTAAGCCCCCTAAAAATCCAAAGGGAATCATGACTAAAAGCATGGTAAGTCCCAGGGATAGAGAAAACCAGGCTACCAGCGGGAGAAGTATGGCGCCCGCCGCAGCCCCAATAATGCGCCTTTTGGATCCCAGCATAGAAATAACGATAAGCAGTATTATGAAGGGCATGAGACTGCCTCTTGAGAGTCTGCGAGTTGCTGTTACGGTGGTTTTCCCGCTGCCCTCATATTCGCCTTTCACCGCTTGAACAATTGCATCCACTCCCATAATGAATCCCTCATTAAAGCGGCCGGCTTCAAAGTTGGGACGGATTTCATAATCGATAATGCGTCCTGCCAGAAGGTCGGTCAAGCGGCCCTCAAGACCATATCCGACCTCTATTCTGACCTTACGGTCATTTTTAGAAACGAGCAGAAGCAATCCATTGTCGTATTCCTTCTGTCCGATTTCCCACTCTTCCGCCACACGAATGGAGTACTCCTCCAGGGGCTCGCCTTCCAGGGAGGGTATAGTCAACACAACTAATTGAGTAGAATCCGACTCTTCTAAGGATTTCAGTTTTGAATCAAGCTGGGACTCTGTGGATCCGGATATCATGTCGGCGTAATCGTTCACCCTGCCCCTGAGGCGAGGCACATCAAGGGCCAGGAGTAAGGGAGCTATGAGGAGCTGAATAAGGAAAAAAAACGTCCAGACCAGAAATTTATTCGATGTCTGCCGGTTCATTAAAATTTCACTTCCGGTACGGTTTGTGCGGCTTCATCGGCCTTGAAATATTCCTTTCTCTCAAGATTTAACATGATGTTGTTAGTAATAGAGTTGGGAAATCTTCTGATTGAGAAATTGAACTTTTCAACAGCCGCATTATACCGCTGCCTGGCAACACTTATCCTGTTTTCCGTGCCCTCAAGTTGATGCTGCAAGTCTCTGAAATTCTGATTCGCCTTGAGGTCAGGATACCGCTCAACAACCACCATGAGGCGCGCCAGTGAAGAGGAAAGTGCTCCCTGGGCAGCCTGGAATTTCGCTATGGCATCGGGGTCACTCAGGCTCTCCGGAGACAACTGAATCGAGGTAGCCTTTGCCCTTGCCTCAATGACCGCCTGCAGAGTTTCCTTTTCATGCGCAGCATATCCCTTGACTACCTCCACCAGATTAGGAATCAGGTCCGCCCGCCGCTGAAGTTGGGATTCAAGGTCCCCCCAGGCCTTAAAAACGGCTTCGTCATTCCTCTGCATGGTATTGTAACCGCATCCGGTAAAAAGCCCTACTGCGAATAAAATAATCAACCAATTAATCCATCGCCTGTACATATTTACCTCCATATTGAGAATGCTAATCGTATACTTTTTAAACTAAGGTTAATGTAAAGATTAAGAAGAGGATAGGCAAGAGTTTAACTTGAAAAAGCCCTTTAGAATGTTAAGGTTGAAATCGATGACAGCTTTTGTATTTTGTACCCATCTGTTTTACACTAGTTTTAGACAGTGTTAATAGCTTTATGTATTACCTTGCTGAGCTCTTCAATTTCATAGGGTTTGGTAATAACATCCTTAAAACCATATTTCTTATAATCAGCCATTATAGGATCATTGGAATAACCGCTTGAAACAATTGTTATAATTTCAGGGTCTATTTTAAGCAATTCATTGATTGTCTCCTTGCCGCCCATTCCTCCTGGAATGGTTAAATCCAGGATTACGACATCAAAGGGATTATTGGATTCCTTTGACTTTTTGTACAATTCTATGGCGTCGTTTCCATCTCTGACAACAGTTGCTTCATATCCAACTCTCTTAAGCATATCTGTTACAACCCTTCCTACTATCTCTTCATCCTCCATTACCAGAACTCTTCCCTGACCTGAAATGGGTTTCGCTTTCTTATCGTTTTTTATCAGGGCTTTTTTCCGTATAGATGGAAGATAAATATGAACGATAGTTCCCTTTCTCACTTCAGAGTCAACTGCAATATATCCATCATGCTGTTTAATTATGGAGTAAGATGTAGCAAGCCCAAGGCCGCTTCCCTTCTGCTTTGTTGTAAAATATGGATCAAATATCTTGGCAAGGTGGTTTTCGGGGATTCCAATTCCCTGATCTTTTATGGTGATTTTAACATATTTCCCATCTTTTAAGGGCAGATTGTCTTCTTTTTTAACGATAGTATTTTTTGCAGTTACCTGGCTATTTCCACCCTCAGGCATAGCATGCTTGGCATTAATGATTATATTGTGAATTACCTGACTTATCTGCCCTTCATCCACTTCAACAGGCCAGAGATTATCCGGTAAGAAAAAATCACACCTGACATTAGAACCACTGAGGGCAAAATTAACGGTATTCTTTATTAATTCAACAATATAGGTTGTTTTTTTAATTGGCTCTCCACCTTTAGCAAAGGTAAGCAATTTATACGTAAGATCTTTTGCTCGCAGGGAGGCTTTCGCTGCCATGGTTAGATTTTTAAATACTTCATCTCCAGGGGATACTACGAGCTTAGCAAGAGAGATATTACCCATAATAGCAGTTAGCAGATTATTAAAATCATGAGCTATACCACCTGCAAGAGTGCCAATTGATTCAAGTTTCCTAACTTTTAGAAGCTCCTGTTCCAGATGCTTCTGTTCAGTAACGTCTTTCGACATTAACACAAATCCAATTAAATTATCTTCAGTATCCCATATACCGGATACTACAGATTCAATAAAGCGAGTTCCCTGTTTCTTTTTTTGTTCAAAAGAATATTTATATTCATTTCGTTTTCTAACTCTTTCTATAGCCCTTTCAAAATGAACGGGATCTATTATCTTTATATCATAAAGGGTTCGACCAATGATATCTTCTGCTCTGTGTCTAAAAATCTTTTGAGCCATTGGATTATAATATCGAATATGAAAATCGAGATCTGTAGCAATAATGGCCATATCTATGGAGGACCGCAAGATATTGTCCAGGTATACTTTTTTCTCGCTTAGATTCTTTAGAGTCTCCTCCAGCATCCCCTCTTTTTCTCTTATAATTTGCTTTAAAGTTCCTATGTATGCGCTCTCCAATCCCTTGATGATATCGT
Source organism: Spirochaetales bacterium (assembly GCA_030615505.1). Lineage (GTDB taxonomy): Bacteria > Spirochaetota > Spirochaetia > SZUA-6 > DRHE01 > JAUWZD01. The sequence goes on from JAUWZD010000001.1 coordinate 57,869, forward strand.
ACTGGGTAACCAGACCTGCGATTTTGCCTTCTTTATCAACAACGACCAATCTACGTATTTTTTCCTTATTCATAATCATTGCAGCATCATGAACAGGTGCGTCAGAGGATATAGTTCTTATCGGATGGCTCATTACTTCTTCGATTTTAATAGCCCCTGTATCGATTCCCCGATGCAATAATCCGGTTACATCACGCTCGGTTAATACCCCGACAGGAGACTGATTTTCTTCAACGATTATACAACTGATCGAACGATCGACCATAGTTGAGATGGCTTTATGAACCAAACACCCCTTTTTAACGGTTAGTACTATTTTTGTCATTATTTTGGCTATGTTCTTGATCTCTACAAAATATTCTAAACCGAGATTGTTAAGGATATCAGTAAGAGTAACCACACCAATAAGCTCATCATTTGAATTTACTATTACAAGGTGCCGTATTCTGTTAACTGCCAGTAGATTGTATGCTTTATAGATATTGATATCGCTCTGTGCAGTAATAACCGGTTTGCTCATTAATTCCTTTATTTCACGTTTCTCCAAGTTGGCTGCCTGATTAATGGTCCGAACAATATCTCTCTCCGTAAATATTCCCAGCGGCTTTTTATCTCGGACCACCAAAAGGCAACTGATTATTTTTCTCTTCATGATTGAGACTGCTTCTGAAATGGGAATCTCAGGTGATACCGTAATGACTTTTGAGGTTAATATCTCCTGGATTGAGTTTTTGGTCATAACCTTCCCGGCAATAATAATTTTACGATCAACCTGTTATATAACATAATGAACTATAATATTATCAGATTTTTCGTTTACAAATTTAGCATTAAGCTGTCTTTCTTGCAAGAAGTTAATTTTTAATTAACCAATGCCGGAACCACTCTTTTTTGATCTTCAATGCGCACCCAGTATTGACCTTTAAATCGAATCTCTTTAATGTAGACCACATTCGGAAAGAGGTCACAGCGCAGGAGGGCCGAATGGGTTCGGTTGTATGCAAGTTTGGCGGAAGCTCAGTTGCAGATGCAGATCAGATTAAAAAGATCGGATCAATAATAAGGTCTGACACTAATAGACGATTCATAGTGGTCTCCGCGCCCGGGAAGAGACATAAGGACGATCAGAAAATTACCGATCTGCTATATCTCTGCCATGAGCTTGCCGCCCAGGGGCTTGATATATCCGAGCCTTTCCATATAGTCAGAGAACGCTACTTGGAGATCGCCTGCGGTCTTAAAAACAGTCTCGATATGCAGGCATTGCTAAAAAAGGTTGAGCAGAGAATAATCTCAGGCGCATCCATGGATTATGTCGCCTCCAGAGGGGAACACCTCTGTGCCCTTCTGTTAGCGGATTATTTGGGCGCCGCCTTTATCGATGCGGCTGAGGTTATAAAATTTCTAAATAATAGTAGAGTCGATGACATTACCTACACATTACTTAAAGAGAGGCTTGGTGAGGAGGGTCTTTACGTAATTCCCGGATTTTACGGTTCTACGGAAAAAAATGAAATCAGAACATTTTCCCGGGGAGGTTCGGATATCACCGGCGCAATCGTTGCTAAAGCGGTATCAGCTAAAGTTTATGAAAACTGGACCGACGTATCCGGGTTTCTAATGTCAGATCCGAGGATAGTCAGCAATCCAAAGCCAATGCGGGAAGTGACCTACAGGGAAATTCGAGAGCTGGCCTATATGGGCGCCAATGTTTTCCATGAAGAGGCTATTTTTCCGGTTCACGGGTTAAACATACCAATAAATATCCGGAATACCAACTCTCCGGATGATCCGGGTACAATGATCGTTGATAAGCGGGATACCGGCGGCGGGATCGTGGTAGGCATTGTGGGCAAGACGAATTTCAGTCTTATTTTCATTGAGAAGCTGCTCATGAACAGAGAGCTGGGTTTTGGAAGGCGTCTGTTTGAAATTCTGGAAAGCCATGGAATCAGTTTTGAGCACGCTCCTTCAGGGATTGACACCATGTCTGTTATAGTCAGGGATGATCAGCTTAAAGGCAAAAAACGAGTACTTATTGAAGACCTCAAGAAAATTTTAAATGCCGACCGGGTGGAGATAGAGAATGGCTTTGCCCTGATTACCACAGTAGGAGAAGGCATGGCCTACAGGCCCGGAATTGCTGCACGCCTGTTCACTGCTTTAGCAGAGGTGAACGTAAATATAAGGATAATCGACCAGGGATCATCAGAGATCAATATCATTGTTGGTGTGGAAGCAAAAGATTATGAGAGGGCTCTGAATGCAATATACCAAGCCTTCTGCTGAAGTCATGAAGAAACCATTCTCCTGGATTTATATTTTAGAGCTTGAAAACGGTTATTTATATACCGGGTACACGGAAGATCTGGCAGAACGCTACAGGAAGCATATAGCCGGCAGGGCAGCGAAATACACGAGGAGTTTTAAACCTGCAAAAATCGCACAGTGCTGGAGGCTCTATGATACCCGGGCCACTGCCATGAAAGTGGAGGCATTGATCAAGCAGATAAAGAGGAAGGATAAGGAAATTTTAATAGAAAATCCTGAAAAGCTTAAAAATCTTATCCTGGACAAACTTAACCTTGATATTAAGATTCTAACGTTTAATCCCCAACTCATTGAAATTAAATAATAAGTAGCACTTCAGATCCCCTTCCCAAGCAGGGAGATGTCAGACTCTTCAGGCTGGATCCCTGTGCGCCCGGGTAATTTTAATAACACATCAATTGGACTTGTTATCCCTCGTCGAATGATTTATGGTACAACAATGAAGGCCGATCTTGAGGGGCAGGTAGCCTTAGTAACCGGAGCCGGACGGGGAATTGGGCGGAGTATCAGTCTGGCCCTGGCGAATGCCGGAGTTCATGTCGTACTGGCTGCACGGACAGTGTCACAGATAGAAGCAGTCGGCAGGGAAGTCAGGGCTTCAGGCGGAACGGCCGCGGCTGTTCCTACAGATCTTTCCAAAGAACAGGATATTATCTCGCTGTTCAGCAGGGTACGGGATGTACATGGCAAGCTGGATATTCTTGTGAATAATGCAGGTATAGGGATTTTTGGGAAGCTTATCGAGTTTTCCCCGGCAGATTTTGATAAGATTATAGATGTAAACTTGAAAGCTGTATTTCTCTGCTGTCAGCAGGCGATGAAATTGATGGTAGGTGCCGGGAGCGGATATATTATTAATATATCGAGTGTCGTAGGCTTTAAGGGATATCCCAATCAGTCGGTGTATACGGCCAGTAAACACGGTGTGGTGGGACTTACAAAATCCCTGGCTGCAGAAGCGCAGGAACACAATATTCGAGTTTCTGTGATTCTTCCGGGAGGAGTGGACACCGATCTTGTGGGGAAAGCACGGCCGGATCTTGACCGTTCAGTGTTGATGCATCCTGCGGATATTGCCAATACGGTTCTCTATCTGCTTTCCCTTTCAGACAGGGCAGCCGTGGATCAGATATACGTACGGCGCAGAAAAAGTTCGCCCTTTTAAGGAGGTCTGGATCAAATGAACACGATTAATATCAGAATAGACATCCGAATACCTGAAGACATGTATGATTTCTTATCGGAAGAATCCAGGCTGAAAAAACTGAGCTTTGAAGGATTAATACTATTGTATATTAAGGATCGCATGGAAGCTATTAAAAGAACTAAAGACCGATTGACACAGTAAATCTTTAAATATCCTGGAACTGCATCTGGTAGAGATTAAAGTACATTCCTCTTTTCCTAATTAACTCCTCATGGCTGCCCGACTCCAGGAGTTCTCCCCTGTGCAGTACAATAATGCGGTCTGCATTCCTGATTGTGGAGAGCCTGTGAGCAATTACTAGGGATGTTCTTGCCTTAAGTAAATTTTTCAAAGCCTCCTGAATAAGCTTTTCAGTTTCCGTATCAATATTACCTGTAGCTTCATCCAGTATAAGGATATCCGGATTGTGGGCCAGCACCCGTGCAAAAGAGATAAGTTGTCTCTGTCCCATGGATAGATTCGTTGCTCTTTCGTTGAGCTCTGTTTCAAGACCCTGGGGCAGCTTATTGATAAAGGTATCCGCCTTTACAAGCTTTATGGCCCGCTCGATTTCTTCGGGCGAAATACTGCATTCCAAACGGATATTGGACTCTATGGACCCGGAAAAAAGAAATACATCCTGTAAAACGGATTGTACTTTCCTGCGAAGCGAAGATGTAGGGATATCTCTTATATTGATGCCGTCTATTAAAATGGCACCTTCCTGAATATCCCACATCCTTGTCAGCAGGGAAGCGATAGTGGTTTTTCCGGCTCCAGTATATCCGACAATGGCTATAGTTTCACCCGGTTCCACACTGAATGAGAGATTTTTCAGTACAGTTTCCCCATCCTTATACTGAAACGATACGTTATCAAAGACAATATTGCCTTTAGTTCTGTCAAGAAAAATCGGGGATGAAGGCTGACTGATTATGGATTTTTCATCCAGAAGTTCAAAAACCCTCTCTGCCCCGGCCATGGCGGATTGAAGAATGTTGTACTTTTCAGATAAGTCCCTTACAGGTTCATAAAATTTTCGGATCAGATTGATAAAAGCGATCAGTATTCCTAGAGAAATCATATCCCTTACGAGAAAATTCGCTCCGAAATAGATAATTACAGCTATAGATACGCTTGAAAGCAGATCAATAAAAGGCCTGAAGGAGGCAAATACGTACATCTCACCCAGATTTGCCTTAAGCAGGCGCCTGTTTCGTTTATTGAACTCCTCTCTGCTCTGTTTCTCCTGAGCGAAGAGCTGCACGATGCGCATGCCTGAAATATGTTCTGAAAGAAAGGAGTTGATCTGTGATACAGCCTGTCTCACCCTGCGGAAGGCATCTCTTGCTTTAACCCTGAAAATTAAAGCTAATACAATCACGGGCGGAAGAGATAAAAGCGTGATACAAGCAAGATGCGGGCTTAAGATGAATAGGACGGCCAAAACCCCCACCATGAGACTGGCATCACGGAGAAGAGATGAGATCACCGTTGTAAAGAGCTCATTTATAGTTTCCACATCGTTGGTGATCCTTGTAACCAGGCGGCCGACAGGGTTTGCATCTATAAATTTCAATGACAGTCCCAGGGTATGATCAAAGACATGAGTCCGCATATCCTTCATGAGCATCTGGCCCACATAGGCTAAGAGATATACCTGGCTGAAGGTAAAAATAAGCACTCCGATAAGAATGAACAGAAATTGAAGGCCTATAAATGACAGGCCGCGGTAGTGATCACCACGGATAATTCTCAGGGACTCCCTGTCAAATGAGCTTAAATCTTTTTCTTCTATGACTGCATTAAGCTGATTGGCTTTAAAAAAATCGGGATACCGGTTTAAAATGCTTTTAATCCGGGGTTTTCTGTTATAGTCCTTTACCACAATATAATTTTCGCTGGAAAGTATCCCCTTATCTTTCAGGTAATTTTTTTCGAGCACGCTCAGATCGGACAGCCTGGAAGTCGGAAAATAATAAATCCCATCAATTACAAAATCAGTCTGTACAGTATCCAGCTTGTTCAGGATTTCTCCGGGAGCGGAGTCAACCCGGATTGCACGGTGATAGGGAAGTATGTGGTTATCGATGCTTCTCTGGATGAGAATGGGTATATATAACTCACCTGCAGTTGCAAGCAGAAGCGCGCCAATCGATAAGAGGAAAACAGCCAGATATGGCTTTAAATAGGCCAGAAGCCTCTTCATGAGGGCTGAATCGTAGCTTTTAAGGACCTCTTCCTGTCCGGTAGTGTCGGTCATTTTTTTCGCCTTATTGTTTCCTCGAGCTGCTGCAGCTTATAGATATCTGCATAGAAGCCTCTTACGGTAATCAGTTCATCGTGTCTGCCCTGCTGAATGATTCTGCCTTTGTCCAAAACAATAATGTGGTCTGCCGCTTTCAGTGTGGAGATTCGATGGGAGATGAGGATCAGTGTTTTTCCACTAATAAATGGGAAGAGCTCCCGCAGTATGAAATCCTCAGTTTCCGTATCTACTGAAGATAATGAATCATCGAAAATGTAGATGGAAGCGTCCGAAGCTAAGGCCCTGGACATGGCAACCCGCTGCTTCTGACCCCCGGAGAGCGTAACCCCCCGTTCTCCCACTATGGTATCCCAGCCGTCGGGAAAGGTATTGAAATCCCTGTCTATTGTGGATATGCAGGCTACCTTTTTTAACAGATCCCCATTTCCGTTTTTACTGCCAAAGGCAATATTCTCCCGGATGGATGCGGAAAACAGAAAGCCGTCCTGCGGAACCATGCCGATGGCTGAACGGAGTGTGCCCAGTTCATAGCTCTTTATATCTCTGTCGTCGATAAATAAAGTTCCGTCAGGCGGATCAAGTATCCTGGGCAGGAGTTGAACCAGTGAGCTTTTTCCGGAAGCGATTTTTCCCAGGATTCCTAAAATGCTTCCCCTGGGGATATCCAGCGAGATATCGGAAAGGACAGGCTCCTGACTTTCAGGATAGGAAAAAGTAAGATTCCGGATGTTTATATTTCCATCTATCCTGTGCGTAATTGCGGCCGGAGGGCTGCTGATGTCCGGTACCTCATTCAGAATTTTATTAATACGTCCCAGGGATGCACCGGCTCGTTGAATCATATTTATGGTAAAACCGGCGCCCATCATAGGCCAGATCAGCATATGCAAATAAGATAGAAAAGCTGTAAATTCTCCCGGAGAGAGGCTGCCCTCCATTACAGCCCTGCCGCCCAGAAGCAGAAAGATCAGGGTTGTAATACCTGCTAAAAAAGCAACCAGGGGAAAGAAGAGCCCCCAGATACGCACCAGGGCCATATTTCGCTCAGTGTAATCCTGATTTGTACGGGCAAAGCGCTTCACAAATGCTTTCTCCCGTACAAAGGTTTTCAATACGCGGATCCCGGAAATGGATTCCTGGGCCATTTCACTGAGGTTAGAGAATCCTTCCTGTATACGGCGGAAGCGTTCTCCGATGATCCGGCCGAAGAAGATGACGCCGATGGTTATTATGGGCAGGGGGCTGATGGAGTAGAGTGTGAGCAGTGGATTCTGGCTGAATAGAATGACAAGGATAGCTATAGTCATAAAGAAACCGTCTATAAATGCAACTAAAGCCATTGCAGAAGCCATGCGTATGGCTCTCATGTCATTGGTAAAACGCGCCATCAGATCGCCTGTTTTTGCTTTTCTGTAAAAAGTAGATGAGAGGGATTGAAGGTGGACGAAGAGTTTCTCTCTTAACTGCTGCTCGATGCGCCGGGAGGAACCGTGAATGAAATACCGCCAGCTAAAGCGGCTGACAGCAATGATGAACGCGATCCCCACCATCTGGGCGGACAGAATCATGACATTGGAAAGCAAAAAGCTGCCCGATGCGATCATATCTATGGCTCTTCTGATAAGCTGGGGAATGTAGAGCTGGCCTCCGTCCGTTAAGACCAGGAAAAAAAGACCGATTAAATAGCTGAGTGAATATTTCTTAAAGTAGGGTAGAAGGGTCTTAAACTCTTTAAGCATTGCTATAAGTTATAAAAAATAACTGATTTGTTCAAATAATGCGAGTAGCTGTCAAAAATATGTTATCGTATCAATCAGCTATTTAGGTGTGGGATGTTCTTACCAAACTATTTTATTTTCGTTTAAAGTAAGTTCCTCTATTTGCCAATCAGAACCATCTTCAGCCATTTTGAAATTTATAGTCTGATCCGGAAACGTTACCAGATTATTGCTTACAATTCTTGCATTAACAGTATCTCCGGAAATGTCCACATCATAAATATCATAGGGTATTTCATTATTATCGGTTGGGAAATAAGCTTCCAAGTATGCAGGATCCTTAATATCATTATATTTTTCAGTTTTACTAGGATGGAAATTTTTATATAAGTTATTCCTGTCGTTATTAAGGTCGCTTTCAAAATTATCGATTCGTTCATCTTTGCTCGTCCCAGACAACTTGCAACTTTCAAAGGCAAATATTATTATGATCGAAATAACAATAATCAAAACAACTGTTTTAATTTTTATCATAAGATCCTCCAGTTTATATATCGGCTTCTACCAATCTCGGAACGATGGATTTTTCGAAGCTTAATAGTAGTTTATTATAGCTATCAAGGAAATCACGATATTTGATGTCGTTTAAATTGATTATATATTTGGTTTTAATGATCAAATATAGACGTCCTGCTACATACCGCCTCAAGGAAAGTGCCGCTAGAGTATAATATCGATAGTTAAGAACAAGATTTCCTGTATCAATGGTAAGAGGAAAAAGAACCTCGTTATAGAATTTTTTACTCGCATCTTCTCCCTGTTTTTTGGCAATTTCTATACTTTTTTTCCTTTCTTTAGACAATTCTTCACTGTATTCAAGGAATAGAGAATAATACTCTCCAATATTGCTAATATAAAAATCCAGTCTTTTCTTTAGTCTATCAACAGCTATTATCGGATCATCTAGCATGCTGCCAAGCTTTTCATCATTCCAGGTGCTGTAGTCAATTCTACCAGCCGGAACCTTAAACTTCTTCCCCGGAGGCTCCCCGGGATTAACCTCAACCCCTTCCTCCGCACTCAACTCCACTGTTTCCCCTTCGGATTCAACAGAAACCAGACCTGAATCCACAACAATTAAAGAGGAGCCGTCCACACCGGCGTACACGGAAAACTCAGTACCCCTTACGCCGGCTATACAGCTCCCGGTGGCGATTTTGGGCTCTTTTCCGGTGATTTTATCATAGCGGAATTTTATGGAGCCAAGAACCAGGGTAATTACATCAGTCTTCTCCTTATTCTCCTCCCGTTCCAGCAGTGTAAATACCGTATCCGGGTTTATCTTCAATACGACTCCGTTCCGATCCAACTCCACAAAGCCGTCAACACCTGTTGTTACGGTATCACCGGTATCCACTATGTCGCCGATATCCGCCTCGAATTCATCACCGGTTTTATCCTTGATGTACGTTTCCCCCTCCGTATACACAACATCGCTGGGAACAGAGAAAACAGGCGAAAGAGCCAGGATAAACAGACTGCCTAAAATGATTAATCGCTTCATATTAATAGGGTCCTTTAAAGCCATATATTTTTCTCAACCAGAGCTTTTCTTTTATCAAAAGCAAGATTCTCCGGCCTGTGCTGGTTTTAAGCTCAAGCATACGGGTTCCCTCTGGAAGATATTTCTTAAAAAAAGTCTTCACTTCCATCGAAGTATAAAACTCTTTATAACTTTCTTCATCGATAAATATTCCTCTTTCCAATTCCGGTTCGTTCACCTTGAACCCGGCATTCAGGATATCTTTCCAGAAACTGTTTATATCTTTTTCTAAAACAATAATTTCCTGGTCCAGGAGGAAGGGCATTTCACTCATTATTATGAGTTCTTCATGATCACCGGAGTTGATAAGGCGTGATATACGCCTGATGTTGCGTTCGTCCTTTGTCTGGATTGATGCGCAGGAGGCCAGGATAAATGCTGCGGCCAGTAACATAATGGTTTTTTTCATTTTTAATACCTTGTATAAATATTGTATCCCTATTTGATTTTATTTCAAGCAATTACCATCTATAATGCACATCGTCTTTAATATATTTCTCATATATTTTGCTTACTTTATGCATCTGATCCTCTGAGAGCGGTGAAAGGTCTGAAGCTCTTACATTATCCTCTGCCTGAGAGGGCCTTTTGGAGCCTGGAATAGCGCACGATACCTCATCAAACATTAGTATCCAGCGCAGGGCGAATTGAGCAAGTGTCATTCCCTCAGGTATGATGGTTTTTAATTTGTCCACTGCCGCCAGTCCTTTATAATAATCCGCTCCGGCAAAGGTTTCGCCCTTATCGAAGGCCTGTCCCTCCCGGTTGTAGTTGCGATGATCGTCTTTTTTGAACTGCGTATTTTCCGTCATCTTGCCCGTCAGTAAGCCGCTGGCCAGGGGAACTCGAACGATGATGCCAATGCCGCGGTGTTTTGCCTCCCGGAAGAAGAGCTCTGATGGGCGATGGCGAAACATGTTAAAGATAATCTGAACAGTTTTCACTCCGGGGTATTCGATAGCTTTCAATGCTTCTTCAACCTTTTCAACACTGACGCCATAATTCTTAATTTTGCCGGCCTTGACCTGGTTATCTAGAGCCTCAAAAAGTTCAGGACGGTAGTAGACTTCTGTGGGAGGGCAGTGAAGCTGTAAGAGGTCAAGTGCTTCCATCTCCAGGTTTTTCAGACTGTCTTCGATAAAACCGGTTATGTTTGCCGGGGTATACTTTTCTGCCACATGGGGGGATAAACGCCGACCCGCTTTTGTAGCTACAAAGATCGTTTCGGAGCGCTCCTTCCTTAATCTGGCAATCAACTTTTCACTGCGGCCCATGCCGTATGCATCGGCTGTATCGATGAAATTGACTCCCAAATCTACTGCTTTATGCAGAGCGGCCATGGATTCACTATCATCTACTGTCCCCCAGTCAGCTCCGATGGCCCAGGCACCGAAACCGATCTCCGAAACCTCTATGCCGGTTTGACCAAGCTCGCGGTATTTCACGATATTTTCTCCTTCGAGTCCACTATAGATTACTGCTAATAAAATTTCCAGCGGATTAAGCGGATTACAGGTCTGCAGGTTTAAGGTATGAAAATATTTCTATGCCTTTACGGAACCGGCAAGGAGTCCTCTTATGAAGAACTTTCCAAGCAGTATATAGAGAAGCAGGGTAGGAAGCGCAGCAATTAAGGCGCCGGCCATCTGAACATTCCATTCCACAATCTGGCTGCCCGCGAGGTTCTGGAGGGCAACCGTAATCGGCTGCAGGCTGGGTTTCTGTGTAATTGTAACGGCAAAGAGAAATTCGTTCCATATATTCGTAAACTGCCAGATAATAACAACGACAAATCCGGGAGCCGAGATTGGCAGCATAATTCTAAGATAAGATTGAAATATACCGCTTCCATCCATGAAGCCGGCCTCCAGAATTTCATCCGGCACTTCGGTGTAATAATTCCTGAAGATAAGCGTGGTTATAGGAATTCCGTAAATTATATGAACAAGAATTAATCCTGCGAGTTTTCCATATAATTTTATAAAGCTTAAGAACTGTACGAGGGGAATAAGGATACTCTGGTAGGGAATAAACATGCCGAAAAGTATAATCGGGAAAATAATATTCGCTCCTTTGAACTTCCATTTAGACAGAACATAGCCGTTAAGAGAACCAATAATGGCTGAGAACAGAGTCGCCGGAATGGCAATGAGCAGGCTGTTTTTAAGATTTGGAATAAGCTTAATAAAGGCTTTCACAAAGGAAGACAATGTAATTTTATCCGGAAGAGACCACATATGCGCTATATTCACGTCCTTAAAGCTCTTTAGCCCGGTTGCCAGAAGTACATATATCGGAATAAGGAAAGAAGCGGCGCATAACAATAAAATTGTATAGAGAATTCCTCTTGAGATTGCTCGATTTAGTCTGTAAGTCCCTGTGTTTACGTACATTAAGATTGCTTTTCCTTCCTCAGGCTTGTATAAAGGTAGGGAATAATCACTAAGGCGACCATAAAGAACATGACTATGGACATGGCTGCGCCTTCAGCATAACGGTTTGCCCTGAAGGTCGTTTCAAACATATTGATACCGGGTACATCCGTTGCAAAAGCAGGCCCCCTGCCGGTCATCGTATATACCAAATCGAATATCTTAAGAGAAATATGTCCCAGCACGATCAGTGCGCTCAGGGTTATGGGCTTAAGCATGGGGAGTATCACCCGGGTGTAGGTCTGGAATTCAGTTGCTCCGTCAATGCGCGCCGCCTCCCTCACTTCTACCGGAATCCCCCTTAAGCCCGCCAGGTAAAGGGCCATGGTATATCCGGAAAGCTGCCAGGAAGCTGCGATCACTATCGGTATGAGGGCCACATGAAAGTTCAGATATTTTGCCGGATCAGTGAACCATCCCCAGGCCAGATGCTCAAGGCCGATCGCTCTTAATATAGCATTCACACCAACAGATGGGCTGAAAATCCATTTCCATACAATCCCAGTAACAACAAATGATATGGCCATGGGAAAGAGAAATATGTTGCGGAAAACACCCTCGCACTTTACCTTTCTATCCAGTAGTATGGAAAGCAGCAGTCCTATAAGAACACACAATCCAAGAAATAAAATTGTAAAGAAGAGGGTGTTCCACAGATCCGTTTGAAATCTGTAACTACTGAATATTTCAATGTAATTCCTTAAGCCCACAAAGGAAAAATCAGGAATTATTCCTTCCCAGGCAGAAAGAGATGTTCTGATCGACCAGGCAATAAATCCATAGACGAAGATTAATACTGCACAGAGGGAAGGAAGAATAATAAGAAATGCGATAAGATAATCCCTTCTTGAATGATACATAAGAGCTCCGTAATAAAAATTAACGGCTGCCCCCTTGCGCAGGCAGCCGTAAAGTGCACGGTATGAACACTTATTTGAGATTCTTAGCCGCAGCCTTTAAAAACGCTTTAACGGCCTGGTCTACATTCTTTTCTACAATAAGAATCGTGATTATATTATTATAATCTTCCATCCAGCCTTCGGATGCCGCTGCACCATGCATGACACTGGGCACAATGGTGTTTGAGGTCCAATCGTCCATTGCTGATTTCAGATAGGCGTCATAGAGGCTCTTGTTTCCATCGGTCCGGCTCGGAATTGAACCTTTTTTAGGATTAAAGGCATCCTGACCCTCTTTTGATCCGCAAACCGTAAGCCATTTAATTGCATTTTCCCTGTTAGGCGCGCCCCTGGGCAGGCCGAAGGAATCCGAAAGCATAAGGAAAGAACCGGCAGTTCCGGGAGACGGGGCCCAGCCGAATTCTTTACCCGGGGTCAATCCCTTTGATTTAAAGTATCCTTCAGCCCAATCACCCATGATATACATTGCTGCCTTGCCGTCGATTACGTACTGAGCCGCTGCCTCCCAGGCTAAGGCTGAAAAGTCCGAGTTCACATAGTCTAAAATATTTATAAACGCCTCCACAGCAGCTATTACGCCGGGGTCATCCCAGGCAGTGCCGCCGTTCCACAGGCCTTTGTACTTACCGGGGCCCAGGGCTCCAAGCAGCACTGATTCGAACAGATGAGAATTTGTCCAAGCTTCTGCCAGGGCAAGGGGTATTATCCCTTTGCCTGAAAGCTTTTCCGCTGCTGCAAAGAATGATTCAAGGCTGTCAGGAGGTGTTATTCCCGCATCGGCAAAAATCTGCTTGTTGTACCATAATACGTTTGATCTGTGGATGTTCACAGGCACACTGTATATTTCGCCCTTATAAGAGATAATATCGATTACATCCTTGGGATATGCATTAAGGAAATTATTTTCCTTAAAGATAAACGTAATGGGCTCCATTTTTCCTGCAACCACCCAGGTATCGATTAATTCATGTCCCGCATGAACCTGGAAAGAATCGGGTGGATCGCCGCCCTGCATCCTGGTTTTAAGAACGGCCTTGGCATTCACCCCTGCGCCGCCGGCTACCGTGGCATTGATAAACTCGACATCCGGATATTTGGCTTCAAAGATTTCTCTCATGGCCTCCAGGCCTTCCGCCTCACCTCCGGCCGTCCACCAGGAAAAGATTTCCAGCTCGTTTTTTACTTCTTCCTTCTTGCCTCCTGCAAACAGTATTGCCGGTGTAAGCAGCAGAACTGTTAAAACGAGAAGGATGCTTGTTTTGATGGATTTCATTGATTGTCCTCCTTTGTCTGGTTTTACGATTTGCCTATGCAAACCTGATTTATTATAGATAGGCAAGTATTGTGCCAAGCCAATGCGAAAAATTTTCTTTGCTAAATTCTTTTATGCCAATTAAATAGAGGGTGTAAAGCTTAAAGGCTGTTTTTAGACATCCACAATTGTTTAGGCTGGTAAACAGTTGTGTTTACCTATCTAAACACTAAAGATTATATTTCCGGATCTTTTCATACAGGGTCTTGCGCGTAATATCAAGCTCCCGGGCCGTTTTAGTAAGATTCCCGTTATTAGCCGAAAGGGCACGCGAGATAAGTTCACTTTCAACCTGGTTCAAACATCTTGAAGTAATCTTTTTCAAGCCATCTCTGAAATCAAGATTAAAGCGTACCCTGTTTTCCCTGGATTGAGCATCGAAGAGATCGATTTTCTCTATAGTATCACCCTGGTTCAGTATTACGGCATTTGTTATTGCATTCTTAAGCTGCCTGATATTTCCCGGCCATTGGTACTTTTTTAATATTTCCAGAATCTCTGGAGAGGCAGAGGTTACGTTTCTATTATATTCCCTGTTTGCCTGGTCTATGAATAACTGAATAAGCGGTTCAATATCACATTTCCTCTCACGCAGAGGAGGAAGCTGAATGACAATCAGGCTCAGCCTGTAGTACAGGTCCTCTCTGAACTCTGCCCTGTCAATAAGCGCTTTGAGCTCCTTGTTCGAAGCTGCAATAATCCTGCAGTTTGTTCGAATACTTTTAGTGCCTCCAACCCGCTCGAATCGTCTCTCCTGCAGCACTCTTAAGAGCTTGGCCTGCATGGCCAGGCTCATGTCCCCCACCTCATCGAGAAACAGGGTGCCGTCTCCGGCAAGCTCAAAGCGCCCGAGCTTTCTGGAAACAGCCCCTGTGAAAGAGCCCCTCTCATGCCCGAACAACTCGCTTTCCAGCAGGTTATCATTAAGGGCAGCGCAATTTACATCGATAAACGGTCTGTTCCTGTAAATACCTGAGTAATGGATTGATTTTGCTGTTAATTCTTTGCCCGTACCGCTTTCACCGAGGATTAGAACCGTAGCTTGAGAATCCTTTATTCTATTGATGATGAAGTCGATCTCATTCATCGTCGAATGGCTGCTCTTTAAGAAGGTAATTCTTGACCTGCCTTCCAGGGATTCTTTAAGACTGATATTTTCCTTTTTGATCCTGGATGATTCTATTTCTTTCCGGATAATAGAGAGAAGGAGTTCTTTATCTACCGGCTTGGTAATATAATTTATTGCTCCTTCCTTCATACACTCAACAGCGTTCTTTATGTTTCCGAATCCTGTAATTACAATGACAGGAATCAGGGGTTCATCTGATTTTAAGTCTTTTAAGAATTGAAATCCGTCTTCCTTGCCAAGCTTAAGATCGAGGAGGACCAGATCAATATCATTTTCCTTGATTATTTCTCTTGCTTTCAAGCATCCGGGAGCTTCAAAGACCTGGTAATCCTGTAAAGTTAGAATTTTATTTAAGCCCCTTCTCAAGCCGGGTTCATCATCAACAATAAGAATGTTCAGCTTCATCTATTTGTTGCCCTCAATAGGGATAAGAACATTCATAGTTGTTCCCCTTTCCGGTGTGCTCTGTACCTGTATATCTCCTCCCGCCCTGGTGATAATACTGTAACAGATAGACAGTCCCAGACCGGTTCCCGATTCTGATTTCTTGGTTGTGAAAAAGGGGTCAAATATGTAATTTATGTCTTCCTTTGAAATTCCCGCCCCATTATCTTCTATTATAAATTCGATAAAATCTGATTGGTTTCTGGCAGAAATGCTTATTTTGCCATCTGTCTTTACTGCCTGGATAGAGTTGATAAGCAGGTTCAGTATGACCTGTTTTAATCTGCCCTCACTCAAGGCTAGAGAGGGCAGTTCGGATTCAAGATCGCTTGTAATAGTTATATTTTTTCTGCTTAGCTCAAGTTTAAGAAGCTCGTTTATCTCCGAGACCACACTGTTTAAGCTGCAGCTCTCCTCTCCACCGTCATAGCTTTTAGCGAAGTTCAATAGCCTCTGAACAATATGGGCAATTCTACCTGTTTCGCTTTCGATCCAGGTAAGGGAGTCGAGCTTATCCGTATCTTTCTCAACAGCAGTAAGGTACTGGACATGGGAGAGGATTGAACCTAAAGGGTTGTTTATTTCATGTGCCATGCCTGCAGAAAGCAGACCCAAAGAGGTAATTTTCTCCGCCTGAATTATTTTCTCCCAGGAGCTTTCCGCTTTTGTAATATCTTCAAGTACAATAAGTGTATTTTTTTTCTGGCCGGACTGCCAGAGAGGTAAAATCTTTGCTGTAAATTTCAGCTTTTCTTCATTTTCCTTCCTGAAAATAATATTCTCGATCTGTGTATTCTGCTTTACATTTATATGCTTAAGAACCTCAGCATCTTCAGTAAGCTTGAAATAGCTTGAAAAAAAATCATACACTCTCAATGAGAGTATCTTATCCGCACCGGTTTTTAAAAGCCGGCATATAAAGTCATTACAATACTCGATGAAACCTCTGGAATTAACAACAAGTACCCCTGCCTGAAGGTTTTGCAGGATATTCTCATTATACTTATTGAGGAAGGATATCTTCTCCAGTTGTTCTTTTATCAAAGCTTCTTCTTTTATGAGCTTGGAAGCCAAAGTATGAAAAGTGCTTGTAAGAAAACCTATTTCATCTTTAGTATGAATTTTAAGTTCATCCAGTTTACCAGCTTTCATGTACCGGTCCATCCAATTTTGCAGTTTTACAAAGGGGGAGGTAAAGTAGGCGGTCATGGATATAGCAAGAACCGTGGATATTGAAAGGGTTATTAAAAAAGCAAGCAGAAAGGATTTGACCAGTTTCTCCGCATATATTGCACCCTCCAGGGTGGATTTCAGTACAACAAGGTAGATATTTTCACTGGTGTTTGAGGCTATAACTCCGGATAAGAGATTATAACGCCCCGTGGTCGTATTTACGGGTTGAACGGTATTCGTAAAGGCTTTTTCCGGTAGCTTGAAATACGGAATATTGGAACAGACGAAATTCTCACCTGCGAAAATGGCTAGATTAATTCCCAGGTACTCATAAGTTTTAGTTACTAAGGCCCTGTCAAACCTTTTGATCAGGAAAATTGAATGGTGCTTTGTTGACTCCTTCTCCCCGGATACCCGTGTTCCGGTGATCAAATAGAGTGACTTTCCCCCATTCTTTTTTCCATTATAGAAGAACCTGCTGCTTGGATGGCTGAAGTGGTAAGATGTGATAATTTCTTTAAGATCGCGCATATCGTAGGAATTGTCAGAAGAGATATTAACAATAATTCTGTATTTCTCATCAATAACAATAATCCGGTCAGCTTCCATGTTGGCTTTAAAGTATTCAATGGTTTTTATTATGGATTCTGAGTCAGCTAAGCTCGCCCGGTTATCCTTTAGATAGTGGCTTAAATTAACTAAATGAGTAAAGGAGTAATGCTTGAGTCTCTCAATATAGGAGCGAGCCCTGTGCCAGCTTACGATTAACTCGTCGGTTGAAGACTTCTTTGACTGCCCTAGAAAAGTTATTATGGCAAAACTTCCGCTTATAATTACCTGCAGGAGAAGTGAAAATAGTACAACTAGAAACAGTTTGTTTTTAAGCCGCACTTAAGGATAATTTCCTTTTTTTGATTGTTCCATCCATTCTGTACGATTAAATTAGATTGCACAAGTACCGATATCCTGGTAGGTTGGTAGGAAGGAAGTTAGTTTAATGAGGCTTTCCATGAAAAGCCAGTATGCTTGTCTGGCGCTTATAGATCTTGCTGAACATTATGAAAAAGGATTTCAGAGAATTTTAAAGATTGCAGAGAGGAAAAAGATCCCTAAGAGATTTTTAGAACAGATTCTCCTGACCTTAAAGCGAGGAGGATATGTAACCAGCCATAAAGGAGTAGAGGGAGGGTATAAACTTGCAAAAAAGCCGGAAGAAATTAATCTAGCTGAAATAATACGTTTAATAGATGGCGCTCTTGCTCCTGTAGATTCCGTAAGCACATATTTCTATGATCATACGCCTATTGAGAAAAGCAAGAAACTGCTTGTACTTTTTAAAGAAATACGTGATTTTGTTGCCGGAAAGTTGGAAGAAGCAACATTAGATCAATTATTACCTTATAAATAGGATTTTTTTAATAAAAATACGACAAAAACGATTGATTAAGTCGTTTATACCCGTTAATCTTTTATTATGATTTTCAACTTAAGTATAAGCCTTGGAATAGTTGTTTTTTTTGTAGCATTTTTTGCAGAGTATTTTGATTCAAGTTTGGGTATGGGATATGGGACAACGCTCACTCCTGTTTTATTATTCATGGGTTACGAGCCTCTGCAGATTATTCCGGTAATTCTTTTATCAGAAATGATTACAGGGATTTTCGCAGGCTTTGCTCATCATCGTTTTGGAAATGTTGATTTCAAGCCAAAGACTAATTGCTTGATCTCTATAATAAAAAAGGATAAAAAAACCGATTTATTTTCCAGGTTAAGAAAAAATCTTTCAAGACATCTAAAAATATCTTTACTGATTGCATCATGCAGTATCATAGGTACAGTTGCTGCTGTTTTCCTGGCAATAAACCTGCCCCGGATAGTTCTAAAAATCTATATAGGAATCCTGATATTGGTAATTGGCTTTTTTATACTATTGACCAGAACCAAAAACTATCAATTCTCTTGGAAAAAATTGGCTGCAATGGGCATTCTTGCAGCATTCAATAAGGGGATGAGTGGCGGTGGATACGGACCTGTAGTAACAGGAGGCCAGCTCCTTGCCGGTGTTGAAAGCAAAAGCGCTATAGCTATTACTTCTCTTGCTGAAGGGATAACCTGTCTTGTGGGCATTTCTGTATATATACTGTTGAAGCCTTCAATTGATTGGGTCTTAGCGCCTTACCTTATTGCAGGAGCTATATTATCTGTACCACTTTCGGCATTTACCGTTAAGTCAATAAATACCAGGAATCTGCAGCTTTTTATTGGCATCATGACCCTGGTTCTCGGTATCTTTTGTGTAGGCAAAATTGTTTTCTATGATTTACTTTAAGGAGTTCTATCACGGAGCCAGTTCTGAAATCTCTTTCAAGCGCGCAATGATGGGCAGATGCTGTGTGCAGGCTTCTTCACACTCTCCGCATTCGCTGCATTTGCTCGCTTCCCCGGGAGAAATATTCCAGTGCCACTTGAGCCGGTCCAGGAGAGCCTCATTTTTACCGTACAGCTTCTTGTGATTGTAGGCATCCATGAGCTTGGGAATGGGAATCTTTTCAGGACAATTATCGCAGTACTGGCATCCTGTGCAGAGGTCTTTAAACGTATCGGGAAGTGTATTTTTTATTCTTTCAACTTCTTTATTATCATATCCTGAATAGGACTCTACAGCTTTAATCGCCTCATGGACCTCTTTCAATTCTCCAAAGCCGACTATAGCAGTATTTATCCGCTCATGGGAAAATAGAAAGTGAAGAGCCGCTTCCACTACAGACTCTTTTTTATTAAGCTTAAGGAAGCTGAATATGTCAGGATTCTCAGGTATGATTCCTCCACCCAGGGGGTTCATTACCGCACAGCCTAAGTCCTTCTCAGCAATAATTTCAAATGCTTTCTGCCTGAATGCAAAATTATAGGCCGAATATCCAAACAGCACACCTTCAAGGATCTCTTCTTTAAGGAGCTCCTTGATCTGATCGCCGATAAGATGGCTGGAAACGCAGATATGCTGAATCAGTCCTTGCTCTTTAAGTTTTTTAAATGCTTCGATGACCCCTTTCTCTTTGCGCATCCGCCATTCTTCCAGTTTGTCAATACACCAGATATGATAGAAATCTATAGAATCCAGATTCAACCTTTTGAGCTGGCCCTCTATTTCTCTTCGAATCACTGCCTCTGAGGCCTCAAAGGTCTTTGTGGCACAGTAAAAGGGAAATCCCAGGCGCCTTAATTCTAAAAATCCCTCTCCGAAGATCTCTTCGCTCTGTGTGCCAAAGTATTTGGGAGCCGTATCAAAATAATTAACTCCCGCTTTAGCGGCTTCAACCATCATTTCCACACACAGGTCCCTGTTCTTAATCTCCTTGAATCTCATGCCTCCGAAACCCAGGATCGACGGCTTTTTACCGGTTTTCCCATACATTCTATAGATCAATAATAATCCTCTTTGCCTTCTGCTGTAAGTTTATCTTGCTTAAAATACTCAGAAAGTCAAGGAAAAAGTCGCTTTAGAAATCCATTACAGAACCGGGGCAAAATAAGTTTATGTGAGGTCGACATCGAAGGACAGGAGGATTATTATCTTAGGAGTGTACAAAACAAAAAATGTGCGTGTAAATGCCTGCCTGTGCATTCTCTTGATTATCCTGGGAAGCCCTGTTTCGGCGCTTACCATAAAACTCGGTAGCCTGGTACCGGCAGGCTCTCCCTGGCACAATGCCCTGAAAATGCTCGCTGTGGAATGGCGAAGCATTTCAGGGAATCGTGTAAATATCAAGATTTATCCCGGGGGGATCGCCGGAGATGAACCGGACATGCTCCGGAAGATGCGCATAAACCAGCTCCAGGCAGCGGCGTTAACAGGGGTCGGGCTGTTCCGGATCGTTCCGGATTTATTATCGATCCAGCTTCCTCTATTAATAGCAAACGATGAGGAGCTGGATTATATACTTAAGAAGATGAAACCCACCTTTGAGAGGGAAATGGAAAGGAAGGGTTTCAAGATGATCGTTTGGACCATGACCGGATGGGCCCACTTCTTTTCCAGGTATCCTGTAGTAACCCCCGAAGATCTGAAGCGGCAGAAACTGAATGTACCGGCAGGTAATGAGAGGGAAATTCTGGCCATGAAAAAGATAGGCTTTCATGTGGTTCCCCTGCCGGTCCCGGATCTCCTTACAGGCCTGCAGAGCGGGATGGTCGATGCTTTCTTCGGCACGCCCTTAATCGCCGCTGCTTTCCAGTGGTTTGGCCCGGCTAAGAATATGTGCGCTCTTCGCTGGGCTCCGGTGATCGGCGGAATTGTGCTTTCGACCCGTACGTGGAATAAAATTCCTGACCATATAAAGCCCGGGCTTATGGAGGCAGCTTTGAAAGCGGAGAGATCCCTGCGCATCGAAACTAAGAAGGTGGAAGAGGAGGCTTTAGCCGTTATGAAGCAGCACGGCCTGGTTATTCATCCGGTCAGCCCGGCAGTGGAGAGGGAGTGGAAGCAGCTTATGGACCAGGGTCTGGATCTCATCATGGGTAAGAGTATCAGCCGGGAAATCTATGCTCAAGTCAGGGGCTACCTCAATGATTTCAGAAAAAGGCCTATAACCGGGAAAAATCCAGAGTAGTAAAATAATCATCCACAGTTTCAGCTCTACGGATCAGCTCCACCTCGCCATCCGTTTTAAGCAGGAGCTCGGCAGAGCGTAATTTACCGTTATAGTTAAATCCCATAGCATGACCGTGAGCTCCGGTATCATGAATCACCAGGGTATCGCCGATATCAATCTCGGGCAGCTTACGATCTATGGCAAATTTATCATTATTCTCGCAGAGGGAACCGGTTACATCATAGATATGATCCGGCGGATCATCTTCTTTTCCCATGACGGTTATGTGATGATAGGCCCCATATACAGCGGGGCGCATCAGATTGGCCATGCAGGCATCCAGACCGATGTATTTTTTATAGGTGTCTTTTTTATGCAGCACACTGGTTACGAGATAGCCAAAGGGACCGGTAATCATTCTCCCTGTTTCCATATACAGGCTTAAGGGGTGCAGTCCATGGGCCCGGATCGTTGTATCGTAGGCCTTCCTGATACCGTAGGATATGATATTCAGATCCACAGGCTCCTGTTCCGGCTTATACGGAATGCCGACCCCTCCGCCGATATTGATAAAATCAAAGCGTATATCCAGGGATTTTGAAATTTCTATGACAAGGTCGAACAGCATCTTTGCCGTATCTACGAAATAATGGGGATCAAGCTCGTTTGAGGCAATCATTGTATGCAGTCCGAACCTTTTAACTCCCCTGTCCCGAACCGTTCTGTAAGCTTCAAAGAGCTGTTCCCGTGTAGATCCGTATTTTGCTTCTTCCGGCTTGCCGATTATGGCATTTCCATCCCTTAAGGGGCCGGGATTATAGCGAAAACAGAGAAGCTCAGGCAGACCGGTGTGCTTCTCTAAAAAGGGAATATGGCTTATATCGTCAATATTGATAATCGCATCAAGCTGCCTGGCTTTTTTATACTCCCGGGCAGGAGTATCGTTTGAGCTGAACATGATATTTTCACCGGAAAGGCCTGCCTTTTCCGACAGTATCAATTCAGGCAGGGAGCTGCAGTCTGTTCCGAATCCTTCCTCCTTTAATATTTTGAGGATATAGGGGTTGGGGTTGGCTTTTACAGCAAAGAATTCCCTGAACACAGGGGCCCAGGAGAAAGTGGAAATCAATTTTCGGGCATTATTTCTTATGGCTTCTTCGTCGTAGATATGGAAAGGAGTAGAGTACTTTTCAATAATTTTTTCAAGCTGCGCCTTTGATAAAGGTACTTTCTTGGCCGGCATGGGCTCTCCTCATTTGAAGAATAGAGATTGATTTATAAAATGTCAATATTGGGCATCAATATGATCGTATCAATATTTACTGTCATTTGACAAATTCGTTTAAATATCTTATAGTTTTTCGACGAGAATTTGCATGAGGAGTCAGATTGATCTATCAGAAAAGTTACGATGAATTAAGGCAAGTTTGCAAGCAGATCATCTCTCACCGGCAAAAATTGGCCAAGCCCAAAATTGAAGGGATGATTGCAAAGCACATCGATGTCAACACCTCAAACGAAGACTTGCTGGCCCATTTAATCGCTGAGTCTTTTCTGAAGCGCATTGACAGGCAGCTTTTGGAGAGCAAGAACATCTATATACAGCAATTTGATATACCTCAAATTACATTGTTTTACAGTATGGCCGAAGCTGTCCCTTTTGTATTTGCAGGGAATTATCTGGCAAATCAGTATTTAATAAAAAGAATGGACGGCTTAAAGTATGCTGCCGTATTGGATATAGGAATAGGAAAGGGCCGGCAGATGGAAAAGCTGCTGCGCATGCTGATGGATGGAAATAGCACCTTAGAAAACATCAGTATAATCGGGGTGGATCCTGTGGAAGAGAATCTTAACAGCGCAAGAGCGGCTTTGGAGGAAATTCGAGCAGATCTTCCCTTTCCCCTGAACTTCTATCGTGTATGCAGCCTGATTGAAGATTTTAAAGATCAGGATTTTGATTATGTAAGAGAGATTGGCGCCCATAATATTCTCATCAATTCCACCTTTACCTTCCATCATACCTCTCATCCCCTTTACGATGTGGAAACCCGGACAAGATTACTTAAAAAATTAGCTGAATTAAAGCCATTAATTTTGATTCTGGCTGAACCCAATTCGAATCATGATACCGAAGAACTTTCGAAACGCTTTCATTATTCCTGGCAGCATTTCGGCAATTTATTCGCCGTTATCGATGAATCGAGTATAGATGTATCCCATAAGTTTACTATAAAGGAAAAGTTCTTCGGCCGGGAGATAAGAGATATCTTTGGTGTCAGCGACCATTTCCGGTGTGAACGCCATGAATTATATGATTCCTGGCTCCTAAGATTGCACAAAGCGGGATTCAAGCCTTATAATTTTACCGATTTAAAGATCAATCTGCCGGATTACTGTGACTATAATGTCTCCGAGGGTATTGTTCGCCTTGATTATAATAATACGACCATTGCTGCTGTTCTGGCTTTTATACTATAAATAAGTATTGAAAGGAGTGTACCATGAGTACCGGAATTGAAGAAGAGGAACTGAAAGTCGCCGGCACAAATATCCAGGGTTTTGCCCAGGCCTGTATCAATTTGAATATCGTGGCCGGTTCCAAGGCAGACAGTTTAATCAGCGATATTGATGTTGCGGCCTGGTATCCCTTCGAGCATTTTAGAGAGATAGAAAGAATTGTTTTGGAGACGTATGACAAGGCCGCTCCGATTATGGAAAGGGTGGGCATGGAAATGATGCTTGGCTGGTACAATATGGGGCCGGGTAAGGAGATTGTTAAAAGGGGAGTTGATTTCCTGTACTTTCAAACCGGTTCCCAGGGCTATGCCAGTGTAGTAAAGGGTCCCGAAGAACTTGTAGGAAGTTTCAAATTGGTAGAAATAGATGAAAAAGATGGAAAAGCCCTGATTCACAGCACAACACCCTTTGATAAAGACTTAGAAAGGGGTGTAATCATCGGAGGCATGACCGCTCCGGGTGACCTCGATTTCATTGATGTGAATAACGATGAGGATAAACACTATTTCAAAATTGAATTCTGTTAGATACGGAGGAAGCTTATGAATCTAGAAGAACTGCTTAAATCCAACACCCTCCCCTCAAAAGATAATCTAACAGATGCGGAACTGGTAAAGCTGTTCAGAAAATATAAGGGTCTTTTAAAGGAACAGGAGAGAGACAGGGCTTTCTGGGCTGCTACAAATGAAAACCTTAAAATTGCCTATGAGAAGCTGGATGAAAAGGAGAGAGAGCTGGCCAAAGCCTACGGCATTATTCAGGAAGATTTATCCGTGGCCAGTCAGATACAAGAGGCTCTGCTGCCGGAATTGCTGGACACAATGGAGGTTGAGCTGGATCTGGCCGTTTACAACAAGCAGTTGGCAGAAGTGGGCGGTGATTATTACGATTTCTTTAAAACCAATAGCGGACGTTATGCTGTCGGCGTGTTTGACATTTCAGGGCACGGTGTATCCGCCGCTTTAGTCATGACCTATTTAAAAGCCCAGTTCATGCTGATCATGGAGAGACTGGAATCCCCTAAAAAGATTGTGGAGTGGATTAATAATATATCCTATGCCTTCCTGAAGACCATTAAAAAATATGCAACCGTTAATTTTGTGGTTTTTGATCGGGATAAATTCCGCTATGTATGCGGCGGCGGCTTCGGCATGCTTTTAAGCGGCGGTGAGTCTCATTTATTTAAAAAGGGAGACCCATTCCTCGGATTAAGGACTAAGCCCTTTCATGAATATGAGCTTCCCTTTAAAAAGAATGATGTGCTGGTCCTGTACACGGACGGTATGGTTGAGGCGCAAAATGACAAGAATGAAGATTATTCTGTTAAAAGATTAAACCAGATGATTATTAAGAATGCCGGGAAACCTGTAAAAGATATATTAAAACTCTGTCTGAACGATTACCGGAATTTCAGGAGCAAGGATTCTGATGATATAACCCTGATTATATTGCGAAAGAAGGTTTAAGCTGTGATCACTGAAGAAGATCTGGCCACAACCAGTATTTCCATGAGATATGATTTATCGCCGATTAAGAATATTATCGGGGATTTAAGCGGACTTATCGGGAATTTTTGCGATGAATTAATCGGCTCATTTTATCCGAGAAATATCAGCAAAAAGGCGAATATAGTGATTACCGAGCTATTCAATAACGCTGTTGCGAACAATATCGATGAAGACAGTAAAATAGTTTTAGAAATGAAGATAGATAAAGAACGCTTATGGATAAAGGTGATGAATGTGGCTAAAAAGGGACAATTCGAGATAATAAAAAAGCATGTGGATAGAATTAATTCCACCGAAAACTTAAGAAAATTGTTGGTCGATACCATTCGTGAGAAAAGGAAGACCGGACAGCATGGTGGGCTGGGCTTGATAAGATTAACCGCTGAGAATAAATTCAGGATTTCCGTAGATTATGATGATCCCTTTCTTATAGTAGAGTCCGAGTTTTCCTTAGGAGGTTTGAGTTGAGAGTTATAACTTATGGTGATATTATGGATGGGGGAGTAAGTGTCTTTACTTCCGTGGCAAAGGTAGATGAAAACAAATTAATTGTCTCCTTCAGCGGCGTGATCCGGATTGATAATCCCTACAAACATTTGGAAAATTATTTAAGTGAACTGGAACAGCTATTGCCAAAGGAGTCGATTGAAACAATCGAGCTTGATTTTCAGGAGTTAAGTTTCTGCAACTCCAACGGCTTTTATGTCATTATGGACATCACTGAATTAATCCTTGACACCATTGACGGCCCGGTTGTAGTCAAGAGAATAAAAGACGATGACTGGCAGCAGGAAACTCTGCCTATATTATTGAACATTGATGAACCCGAGATCGAAGAAAGAACAACTTTTGAAGAGTATTCAGAACTGTAATGGAGCCAATGCCTGCTGAACGATTTTTAGACCTGTTAAAGTATTTTGTATTTTGGATCGATGCTTCTGGTCAGATTTCTGCTGTAAATCAGAGCGCCCATCAATTATTCAGTGAGGCATCATTTAAAAACGATCTGTTTAAAAATTTATTTGAGCTTGAAAATGCCGATCAGGCTCTGCAACTGGCAAAATCCCATCAAAAAAAGGAAGTACACATAACCCTGAAAGATGGGCGCAGGAAAACATTCAGATGGGAGTTCATTTCGGCAAAAAATGGAATATTCTGTACCGCTGTAGACTGGGAACCCTTGCAGGATATGGTCGATAAAGTGAAAAGAAGGAATTTAATTTTCAAAGAGATACTGCTCAATATACTTCCGGGCTATATTGCCAATGATTTAGTTTCCAAAAAAGTAGTCATTCCCAAGGTTTATCGACGCAGCACAATATTGTTTACCGATGTGGTTGATTTCTCAAGGCTTGCTTTTCATCTTGACCCTGTCACACTCATTCGAAAGCTTAACTCGTATGTTTCATTGTACGATAGGATTATGGAGGAATTCGGTATTGAGAAGATCAAAACAATAGGGGATTCCTATATGTGTGTCTCGGGAATTCCTGTTAAGAAATCCTCCCATGCCGTGGACTGCTGTCTGGCAGCCTTGAATATTTTCCATGTAATGGAGGACATAAAAAAGCCTGAACGAGTGGTCGAAACTCTCGATCTTAACAATTGGTCCATTCGGCTGGGGATTCATACCGGTCCCTGTATTACCGGAGTGTTAGGGTATAAAAAATATACCTTCGACATCTGGGGCGACTCTGTTAATATAGCTGCCCGAATGGAGAAGGCGGGGGTGCCCGGAAAAATTAATATCTCTGAATCCACCTATAATGAGGTCAAAGAATTTTTTGACTGCAATATAAGAGGCAGTCAGGAAGTAAAAAATATTGGAACCGTAAATATGTATTTTTTAAACAGGATTAAACCTGAGCTTTCGGAGGATAAAGTGGGTTTCTTCCCAAATCCTGAATTTAACAGGTTCTACTGTGAGAAGTTTCGCGTCAGAGAGAGTAAAAGCAGCTGGGCGGCATTGCCCCATTTCATTTTAAATTATCTAAAAAGTACATCATGAAATATTATAAGGGAGAAGATATGGAAGAAAAAAGAGTATTTCCCAGAATCGTCTCTGATTGGCCGCTCTTTGTAAGCACTGATCAAGGGCAGAAGCGGATCGGTTATGTCAAGGATATCTCTTTATCGGGTGCTCTCCTTTTTTTCGCCGAAGGATATAAGCTTGATTTGGAGAAACACAAGTTTAGCATTAAATTGAAGAATATACAGTTGAGCCCCCCGGAATTAATCTTGACCGGTTTAAAGGAATGGACAGAGATTAAGGAGAATGAGATCATACTGGGTCTGGCGCTGGACAAGGTTGAAAAAGAGGAAAGGAAGTCATTTATCCATTTTTTAAGCCGCAGTGATAAGCTGCAGGTTGAGGTCTTTATTGTAGAAGATGAATAAAAGTTTAATCCGATATTAGGCTTTCAATCATGGATCCCTTAAAATCCCTGGACAATATATCCATAAGAATAATGTCATACTTTTTAGCTCCGAAAACTTTGGAATCCCGGCGTATACCGATTTTCTTAAATCCGCATTTTTCATAACAGCGGAGCGCCCGCTTATTATAGGAATAAACATTCAGCATAATATTGTTAAGATTCAGAATATTAAAGCTGTAATCCAAAAGCAGCCGGAGCGCCTCTTCTCCGTAGCCCTTGTTCCAGTAAGCTTTATTGCCGATAAAGATGCCTACTTCGGCTGTTTTATTGAACGGATCCACATTATTAAGGCTGCAGCCGCCTATGAGATCGTCACTTTCTAAATCAATGACGGCAAAGTGGTAATCCTCTTTGCTTATCTTCTCCAGTAATTCCTTCTCTTTGGCGAAGGAGATAACCTTTGAGAAGAATGTTAGATTGACAGATACTTCAGGGTCATTTATCCATTCAGTGTACTTCTCTGCATCCTCCACATTAACGGGAGAAAGGTAACATTTCTTGCCCTTGATCTTTTTAAAGTATTTCACTGCTCGCTCTCCTTATTCAACGGCAATTATTAATCATTTTACCGCTTACTGGCAACAGAAAATCTATAAAATATTACCATATGCATATATGCAAAAACCATGCCCTGGAGAAATACTTAATGATTTATCAAGATTGCATTTTGATGAAGAAGTCAGGGCTTTTCTTTCTGCATTTTTTAAGTATATAATAGAATAATTTATATATCATTATGGGAAACAGGACAATATCCGATGATTTCTGCTTCTGCTGCGGCAGGAAAAATACTAAGGGTCTTAAGCTTAAATTCACATACCCGGATGAGGGTTTTGCTGAAACCGAATGTAAAATCCCCGACTACTTCACCGGATGGGAGAGATTAACTCACGGCGGATTACTGGCCATGCTGCTCGATGAAACCATGGCCCACGCATGTATTAGTACAGGGCAGTTATTAATTACCGCTGAGCTGACGGTTAGATACCTTAAGCCTGTTGATGTGGGAGAGTCGGTGAAGGTAAAGGCGCAGATCATGGAGGCAAAATCGAGAATCGTTGAGACAGAAGGATGGATTCACAGGAGTGACGGACAGCTTATTGCCAGGGGGAAGGCCCGTTTTGTTAAAGCCTAGGCCTGCTCACAGGGATTAACAGTCCGGCGCAGGCGTTTGATTTCACTGCGGCGGCGCTTGCTCTCAAGGCGGCGTTTCTTTGCTGCGCCTGTGGGTTTAGTGCTGTGCCTGATTTTGCGTTTCTGAGCCGCCTTACGGATCAGCTCCACCAGACGATGGAGGGCATCCCTGCGGTTTCGCTCCCGTGTACGGAATCGCCGGGCTTCGATAATCAGTACGCCCTCTTTGCTGACACGGCTGCCTGCAAGGCGAATCAGACGCCGGCGAACATGGTCCGGAAGGCAAGAGGAGCTGCCGAGGTTCCAACGCAGCTGCACGGCAGTAGAGACTTTATTGATATTCTGTCCCCCCGGTCCGGAGCTGCGAATAAACTTATATTCAATTTCGCTTTCATCAAGAGCAAGGTCCGGAGTAATCTGAATCATAATTGGAATATACAAACTGACTAAGGGTCAGTCCTGTTATTTTGCCTGATCCTCCTCTTTTATCTGATTCCAGAGCCTGTCCATTAACTCAAGATCCGCCTCTTTAGGGCTCAGCTCTCTTGCCCGCAGGCGTTCCTCCACTTGCTGAAAGCGGGAAATAAACTTCTGGTTAGTGCTGTTTAAAGCCAGGGTAGGGTCGATATGCATGAGCCTTCCCAGGTTGACAACAGTAAAGAGAAGATCGCCGAACTCCTTTTCTCTATGAAGGGGATCATCCGTATCGTTGGCCTCTTTCAGTTCTTCTATTTCCTCTTTTAGTTTTTCCCAGACAGGCCCCACGTCCTGCCAGTCAAAGCCCACCCTGGAGACTTTTTCCTGGATCAAGTAGGCTCTCTCCAGAGGGGGGAGAGTGCGGGGAACGCGTTCCAGGATCGATTTTTTTGATTTCTTCCCTTCCACATTTTCTTTAATATGATTCCATTGTTCTACTACCTCATCGGGGGTATCTTTGGCTTTACCTCCGAACACGTGAGGATGTCTTCGAATAAGCTTGTTGCTGATATCCTCCAAAACTCCGGTAAGGCGAAATTTTTCCTCTTCCTCTTTAATCGAAGCAATCATGCCGGCTACGAGGAAAATATCTCCCAATTCTTCTTTCAGGTTCTCATCATTCGATTCCTCGATAGCGCTTACACATTCATAGGCTTCTTCGACTAGGTTGGTGCGCAGACTGAGAGGAGTCTGCACACGATCCCATGGGCATCCCCCGGGAGCGCGGAGGAGCAGTACAATTTCATAAAGCCTTCCAAAGGCCTCTTTTAGCTCCTCAATACTGGAGTTATGGCTTGAAGATTTTGATCTATGCATTGTTATTTCCTTTTCCCGGTACCGTTGCCTCGAATATGAGTTTCATATAGTATAACAGCTTGATTACAACCTGCAATCTATCATTTAGAGAGAGATCGTATTTTGGCTAAGCATAGAAGTATATGGCATAAGAGGAAACGAATAAAAAGTATTAAAAAAGCCGATAAAACCACGCTTAAATATCAGAGAGAGGAGGGAGAGAATTCCATGGTGATCGGATACGCCTATGTGGTCGCGGATATCTTTCATATTGGTCACCTGCAGCATCTTTTAACTGCAGGGCTATGTGTGACAAGCTTTTTGTAGGTGTTTTAACGGACGAAGCCACGATGTAGAAGAAAGCCAAGCCCATTATGCCTTTTGAGGAAAGGGTAAGAATTGTGAGCGCTTTGAAATGTGTTGATGTTGTGGTTTCACAATGTGCGTATTCTCCGGTGGACAATCTCAAAGCAATCAAGCCGGATATCTTTTTTGAAAGCACAAGTCACGGTGAGAAAGCTATACAATACCACAGGGATATTATGAAAACCCTGGAGGGTAAAATGATTGTGATACCCTATTACCCGACCCAGAGCTCATCAAATTTTTATTTTCTGAGGGTTAATTTTTCAGTGGCTATACCGGGGATAATTGAGCAATACGGATTAACAAAAACTGTCTTAGGTGGGGCTGCAAGCGCCTTCTTTGCCATGTATGCTGTCGGACAGTTCTTAAGCGGTCAAATGGCGGACAACATAGGTCCGAAAAGGATGATCGCTTTTGGTTTGATCTTTTCAATTTTGGTCAGCCTAATCATCCCCTCATTTGCAGGAATCATAGTATTAGTGACTGTTCTCTGGGGATTGAACGGAATTTTTCAATCAATGGGATGGGCGCCCAGTGTGAAAATCGTATCCGCCTGGTTTTAGGAGAATAATAAGGGAAGAGCTTCCGGAATATTGGGAACTTCCTATATCGTGGGCGGTGCTTTGAGCTGGGTGCTCGCCGGTTATCTGGCCAAATTCAATTGGCAGGCGGTATTTTACGGGCCTACAATACTGGCTGCCGCTGTATTGATCCTATGGCTGGTTTTCGGCAGGGAAAATCCGGAGAACAGGAAAGATCATACTAATCTTAGAGAAACAATTCTGTCCGTTATTACAGATAGAAGGGTGTGGCTGGCAGGTTTTGGCCTGTTTGGTCTTAATATCGTTCGATACGGATTTCTAACCTGGGCGCCCACTTATTTTTTTGAGACCCAGCATCCGAATATTACCACGGCCACTTACAAAGCTTTAATTTTCCCGGTAGCAGGAGCACTGGGCGCCTTGACTACTGGATGGCTGACTGATAAAATGTTCATGAACAGGCGTACTTTTATAGGATTGATTCTATCGCTGATTTTGGCTGCAGCCCTTATTGCTTTTATAAATACAAGCTCCTGGCAGATAGGATTGGTGCTTTTGGCAGTTATAGGATTCACCACTTTCGGTCCACACATTCTGCTTGTAGCCCAACTGCCGATGATTTTAGGCAATAGAAAAAATACCGCTTCCATCACAGGCTTCATCGACGGCATCGGTTATATCGGGGCTGCTCTGACAGGCGTTATCAGCGGATGGCTTATTGATGCCTTCAGTTGGAATCACGCCTTTTACTTTTGGGTTTTCGGCGCGGTACTGGCAGGTTTATTTATTTGGCTTTCAAAATGAAAAAGGTTTACGTTGCTTTAGCTGTTGATTTTATTCACCCCGGCCATCTGAATATTATCTCGGTTGCAAGGGAGCTGGGTGATGTTACTATCGGCTTATTAACGGATAAAGCGATCGCCAGTTATAAACGGCTGCCCATATTAACCTATGAACAGAGAAAAACCATAGTTGAGAATATCAAGGGTGTAAAAGAGGTTGTTCCCCAGGAGACTGCGGAATATACGAAAAATCTCAAGCGAATAAAGCCAGATTATATTGTTCATGGCGACAACTGGCGCAGCGGTATTCTGAAGGAAATACGCGAAAATGTAATTTCTACTATCGCAGAATGGGGCGGAGAACTAATTGAGCCTGCATTCACTCCCGGTTTTTCGGCCAGAGAGATAAATAAAAGTTTATTGGAAGTAGGCACGACTGCGGATATCAGGAGGGGCCGGTTAAATAGACTGCTCAATGCAAAAAAGCTGGTGCGAGTATTAGAAGCGCACAATGGGCTTTCGGCTTTAGTCGTTGAAAAAACCCAGGTTAAAGAGAATGAAGTTGTGAGAGAATTCGATGGTCTGTGGATAAGCAGTCTGACCGATTCAACGGCTAAGGGTAAGCCTGATATTGAGCTGGTGGATTTTACATCCAGGCTGAATACGATCAATGAGATCCTGGAGGTGACGGTCAAACCCCTGATAATCGATGGGGATACAGGGGGTAGGCCTGAGCATTTTTCCTACATGGTCAGAACCTTTGAGAGGCTGGGAGTCTCTGCTGTGATTATAGAGGATAAAAAGGGCCCTAAGAAGAATTCCCTCTTCGGCACTGATGTCCGGCAGACCCGGGCATCTATCGAAGAGTTTACCCAAAAAATCAAAATTGGGAAAAAAGCTCAAGTAACCGATGATTTTATGATTATTGCCAGGATCGAGAGCCTGATTCTCAAGACAGGCATGGATGATGCCCTCAAGCGAGCTGAAGCTTATATCAATGCCGGTGCGGATGGCATTATGATTCACAGCAAGAGCAGGGAGCCTGATGAGATCCTGGAGTTCTGTAGAAAATACTCCGAATTTGATCGGAGGGTTCCATTGGTCGTTGTTCCTACCACGTATAACAGGATTACAGAGGAAGAGCTCCTTGAGAACGAGGTTAATCTGCTTATATACGCCAACCATCTGCTGCGCAGCGCCTATCCTGCCATGGTTAAAACGGCTGAAAGCATACTTAAAAACCATCGCTCTTTTGAGGCTGGTGATCTGTGTATGCCGATCAAAGACATAATCACACTTATCCCCGGAGGAGAATAGATGATAGACTGCGGTAATTTTTATCGTATTCTGAAAAAGAACGGAGTTGAGTTCTTCGCAGGTATTCCTGATTCTCTGCTTAAAGATTTCTGCGCTTATATCGCTGACAACGCATCAACAGGACATCATATTATCACGGCAAATGAGGGCAGCGCAGTGGCGCTTGCTTCAGGTTATCATCTTGCCACAGGAAAAATCGGCATGGTTTATATGCAGAATTCCGGATTAGGAAATGCCGTAAACACCCTGGTTTCCCTTAATGATCCGCTGGTATACGGAATACCCGTGCTCCTGCTAATCGGCTGGCGGGGTGAACCCGGAGTCAAAGACGAGCCCCAGCACCGCAAGCAGGGAGAGATTACTCTGAAAATGCTTGAGACTCTGGGCATACCCTATCATGTCATTTCTGCTGCAGAAGTTCAACTTGAGAAAATCCTGAAGCGGGCAATAGAAATTATGCAGAATGAAAAGAGGCCATATGCGTTAGTTGTTCGAAAGGGTTCCTTTGCGCCTTATAAACTGAAGGCTTCAGAATCTTTTGAGAGTGAAATGGAGAGAGAAGAGGCAATCAAAGCCGTGTGCATGGAACTTGAGAATGGTGCGGTTATTGTTTCCACCACGGGAAAGATTTCAAGAGAATTATATGAGTTCAGGGAAGAAAAAAATTTCCCCCATGACTCGGACTTCCTGATGATAGGCTCCATGGGGCACTGCTCGCATATTGCCGCCGGCATTGCACTGGAAAAGCCGGAGAGGCAGGTTTTTTGCTTTGACGGCGACGGGGCGGTCATAATGCACATGGGAAACCTGGCAATTAACGGATCATTATGTTTGAAGAATTTTAAGCATATCATATTCAATAACAGCTCTCATGATTCTGTAGGAGGACAGCCCACAGTGGGGAGCAGAATTAACTTTACTGCCATCGCATCTTCATGTGGATATAAGCATTCTTTCAGGATCGAAACACGCAGTCAAATTGCCAGGGCCGTGAAAAAGCTAAAGATCCTGGAGGGGCCGGCTCTATTGGAGATTCCGGTAAAAAAAGGCTCAAGGGCTGACCTGGGCAGGCCCAAACAGAGTCCTTCAGAGCTTAAAAGAAGTTTTATGAAGCATATAGCAACATAGAGAGCCGGGATGAAGGCGCTGATATTAAACTCAGGCAAGGGCAATCGCATGGGTGCATTGACCGAGCATAAACCCAAATGCCTGGTGGAAATAGGAGAGGGCAGGACCCTACTGTCCGGCCAGATAGAAATTCTTAAAAACAGCGGAATTAACAGCTTTATTATTACCACCGGTCCATTTGCCGGTATGATTGAGGAATACCTGGGGGAAAGATTCCCTGGGCTTGAGTTTGAGTATATTTATAATCCCAAATATTCAGCGACTAACTATATCTATTCCGTTTTTCTGGCTCAAGAGCATCTTCAGGAGGATATTTTCCTGCTCCATGGAGACCTGGTAACCGAACAGGAGGTCTGTGATAAGCTTTTAAAAACCCCCGATGAAAATGCAGTGGTTGTCTATGCTGATGTTCCTCTGCCCGAGAAGGATTTTAAGGCTAGCTTAAATAATAATGTAATTACGCAGATCAGTGTTAGTATTTTTGATGAGGACTGTGTTTCTCTTCTGCCTTTTTATAAGCTTTCAAAGAAGGCCGTAAAAATCTGGCTTGAAGAAATTGCCGTCTTTATCGGGAAGGGAATTACGAATGTATATGCCGAGGAAGCCTTTAACAAAAGGTCTAAAGAGATTGGATTGAAGCCCGTATATATGGAGGATCAGCTATGCATGGAGATCGATACTCTTGAGGACCTTGAACTGGCCATAGAACGCCTCAAGAAACGGAGGTAAGGTGAATCAGGAAGTCATTTTCGGCTGCGGAAGCTTAAGCGAATTGAGCGATGTCTTGCAACAAAGGGAGATCGGCGTTGTTTTTCTGGTTACCGGGAAATCCTCTTATAAGCTGTGCGGCGCTGAAGAAGCCATGCAGACCATACTGGAGGGGAAGAGGGTAGTAAAGTACTCTGATTTTCAGATAAATCCACATATCGAAGATGTTGAGAGGGGTATATCGCGGTTCAGGCAGGATGATTTTGATGCCGTAATTGCTGTAGGCGGCGGTACGGTCCTGGACATGGCCAAACTGATTAATTTATTAGCCCATCAGCCGGGCAGGTCCGTTGAGTATATCAGGAAGGAAAAGAAGATATCCTGCAGTGGTAAGCCGTTAATAGCCGTTCCAACAACTGCAGGATCGGGCAGTGAGGCAACACACTTCGCGGTTGTGTATATAAATATGGAAAAATATTCTGTAGCCCATGAGAATTTGCTTCCCGATTTTGCAGTCATAGATCCCTCCTTATCCGGTACTATGCCGCAGGGTATTACAGCATCCACCGGCATGGATGCCCTGTGCCAGGCCGTGGAATCCTACTGGTCGGTATACTCAACCGGAGAATCAAGGCTGTATGCCGGGAGAGCGGTTAAGCTTGTTATGAGTAACCTGAAAAGCGCCGTGCTTAAGCCGACCGGAGAAAACAGGCTGAAAATGGCTGAGGCGGCCCATCTGGCCGGAAAAGCAATAAATATATCGAAAACCACTGCGGCCCACGCATTATCCTATTTCTTTACTACCCGCTTTAATGTTCCTCACGGTCATGCTGCCGGATTAACACTGGGCAGGTTTTTTATATTTAACTTTGGAGTGAGTGAGCGGGATGCGGCCGATGAAAGAGGAGCTGATTATACTAAAGGGGTTATAAAAGAGCTGATGGAACTATTAGGTGCGGACAGCGCAGGGTCCGCCCGGAAAAAGATAGAGAAGCTCATGCGGGATATTGGTCTTGAAACGGATCTTGAAAAAATCGGCCTGAGAAGTGAAGATGATATAGACCGGCTTATAAATAGCATTAATGTGGAGCGGCTGGCTAATAATCCCCGGGTTGTGAACGAAGATGATATTAAGCGGTTGTTGTTTGGATAGTGTTCATTAAAGAAACTTTCGCGGGTTCTTTCTGATCCAAAACGTGAATTAGGAAGAGAGATAAACTACTATCAATCATTCAATATCTCTTCAAGAAAAGTTTCTCTTATATCTCTGATTTCTTCCTTTGTATAACCGCGTGCTTCTATTGGTTCAAAAACTCTTCCTGCAGCAAGGCCGAGCAGTTCAAGTCTTTCTCTAAGATTCATTTTTTTTAAATCTTCAGAAATAACAATCAAGTCAATATCACTATCTTCTCTCGGATTGCCATTCTTATATGAACCATACAGTATAATTCTCTGAGGAGTTATGCCGAGTTTTTTGAGTTCCCGTTCATAGTTTTCAATTATTGTATCAATTTCTCGTTTTGTCTTAACCATCTAATTACCTCTTTTGTATTTTTAAGGTACCCCTTTGTTATGGTTTTGGGATAGTTCTTCAATAAATTCTTAAAGTCTTCGGGATATCTGGTAACTACACTCGCATTGTTTATCTTTGCTATAAAATCAAATATATTTTGAGGAATATTGAGATCAGCTAATTTTATAAGATAAATCAGATTGTGAGTTTTAGGAGCTGTTTTACCAGTCGTTTCAGCAACTATTGCTTTTAACATTTTTTCAATAGTCATATGACACATAAAAACCACATACACATATCTCCCAGTTTTAAACATATATTTAGCAGTTGTTAAGTCATAATCTGAAGAAAGCAGAAAATTCAAAGTATCCTTTCTCATACTCATATTATTATACAAAAGTACTAAATTAATCAAAGCAATACATTCATTGACAACCCTTGAACTCACAGTTATCTATCGACAATTTTAAACACCGGCAATCGTGCTACAGTCTCTTCCTAACAGCCGCTTCTACATGACCGGGGGAGCGGCCAGGCTTCTCAACCGAAGACAGTTTGATCTTTTTAGCCTGAAGGAGCGTTTTTCCGATAAAGAGGTGGAAAAGGCTGTTTTTTTTGGCCCTGGAAAAGCAGAAGAGGATCACAGAGCTCAGGCAGGAGGACTTTCAGTCCGGTTCCTGTACAGCATTGCTTCTGCAAAAAGCTCATGAAGATGTCAGGGAAATTACACGGAAAATGGCGAAGCGAATCAAGGGCAAAATCGAAACCGGGACACGGATCAGAAAAGCCTGCGTATTCCTTCACACCGGGCCGCATCCCCTATATTGTGCGCCATATATTTGAATTTCTAAAGATAGCTTCGAAAAAGTATGTAGAATTTGTAGAGGAATTGATATATCATTTAAAAGGAGGAATCGGATTGAAGATAAGGTTTTTAGGCACCGGGGCGGCTGAAGGCATCCCCAGTTTCGGCTGCACCTGTCCGCGGTGCACGCTGGCAAGAGAAAAGAAAGGCCCCAACGTTCGAGGGCGCTCCAGTCTACTGATAGAAGCGGAAGATCAGCGCATCTTGGTTGATACGCCGCCTGAGATCAGCCTGCAAATGAACCAGGCCGACATTTTCGACCTGACGGCGATTCTCTTAAGCCACGAGCATTTCGACCACATCGGCGGCCTGACTGAGTTTGAGTACTGGAACCAGGTACTTCCGATCTTCACAGGCTACGATGTGCTGCCCAAGCTCCGGCTAACCCCGCGTCTTAAAAGTCGTGCTCTACTCTCCGATTTCCATTCTCACAGCCGGCTGCACTTCGGCGGCCTGACGGTAATGCCCTTCAAAGTGATTCACCACGTTCCCTGTTACGGGTTTGAATTTGAGGCCGGTGGAGCGCGGATCGTTCATTTCGCCGACTCTGATTCTGCCTTGAGCAATCTACACCGTCACCTGGCACAGGAGGCCGATGCAGTCATCTTTCATACCCCGACCTTTGACGCCAAACGCCATCATCTCTGTGTTCAGGATGTCCTGGCTCTGGTACAGGATTGGTCCCTGAAACACGCGGTGATTACACATATCAACCACAACAATATAAACCACGAAGAACTTATGGCGAGAGTTTCTTCTATGGGAGTCACGGTGGCCTACGACAGTTTGATTTTGGAAATATAAAGTATATTTTGATCTGAATAATGAGATCTATTTCTTGTCATTATCTGTCTAATAGATCATATTCGGCAGCTAGCTCACCATCTTATGCACATTTTTCAACTTGAAGTATGATTTTTCCCTTTCCAGTACCTGGTCTAAAATGGGTATTCCTTCACAGCCTTTTTTCTCCACTCGAATGAGGCGGCGACGCAGGCGAATTGGGCTGATCTGACAGGATCACGCGTTTCATAATACTTGATTAAAAAAGCGGAGCCGAATACATCTCCTGCCCCGGTGGGTTCTATTTCATTGGTAGGAAAAGCGCTGATACGATATCCTTCGGCCCCAAAGTACAGGGAACAACCCCTCTCTCCTCGAGTGAGGATAAGAATCTTTGTTATTGGAAGGTAATCCCTGATGATCTCTTCACCAAAACCGGATATGTCTTCTTCGCTGAAGACCACTGAGAATCATAAAGAAAAACGTTTAGTCGCATAGTAATTCATTCCCCAGTACAGATAAAAAAATAAAATAAATGTCCTCCGGGTATTGAAAAAACTAAACATAGTGTTATAATGTTCAATTGGTGAACAATGAACCATGTTGAAGCGGCAGATCGCGAAATAGATATATTAGAAAGTATCTACCATAACAAGGATGCCATCAGACAGCGCGACCTGGCAAAGATTGTCGGGCTTTCCCTGGGCATGACCAATGCCATAGTCAAACGTCTTGCCCAGAAGGGATGGCTTAAAATCCGCAAGGTAAACAATCGCAATATCCACTATATCGTCTCACCTGCGGGTGTTGAGGCTATAGCCAGGAAGAGTTACAGATACTTTAAGCGGACTATTAAGAACGTGGTGCTCTATAAAGAGGCGATCAATAAGCTTATTAACCAGGTAAAACAAGATAATTATTCAAGTATCGTTCTGGTTGGAAAGAGTGATCTGGACTTCCTTGTGGAGCACTCCTGCATGAAGCATCATATTGATTTTCTTAAGAATGAAGAGATAGGTGTAGAAGATAAGCTTTTCTATCTTTATGGAGAAGAGTACAGCCCAAAGAATATAAATGTAGAAGAGGCAGGCAAGAGGAATATTGCCTATCTTCGTGATATTTTTATAAATAGTTAAGGGCAGCCTGTTTCGGCGGCGTCCTTTGACAATTGTAATAAGTCTTATTTTACAGCCACCAAGATGGTGGAAAGAGCTAAATTTATCTTCACATATATCTTATTGCACTAATATGAAAAAATGTAATTGGTTAAAGGCACAAAAAGGTAGTTGCTCCCGCAAAATAGGGGTGTATAGGCTATTTCCTATTGTATATCGATACCCTGTAGTTATTATAGTGCTCTAATTTATTATACACTTACATATGTAATCAACTTGGTCATGGCTGAATATGGCACTTTAGCATGTTTATTGTGTATATTCAGAAGTAGGTGAATTATTGCTGATATAATTGCTTTTTCGGAGGATTTTTTCCAATATACAAGCAAAAGAGGGCTGTATATGGGTGTTTATCCAGCAGATTTGCGACATAGCATCCGCAATAGCTTGAATATATTGCAAATCTTCATTTTTCTGGTCTCATATACTCTATATTTGCAGTATATTCACTAGCCTGGATTCCCATGGTGATGTGTCGGCCTAACGGCCACTGATTTTCTCAAATTCTTTAGGCCCCCCTTACACGTAGCTCCCGGTTATGCTCTCAGTATTTGTTAGGAATGGCTGTATCCACTGCTATCCCTGAGCACAAGAGTGAAGTGGATTTGGTGGCTGACCGTCAGTATGTTATGTAAAACATGAATGTATAATCATAACCCCACTAAGTTAACCACAGCTTTTCTTATCCATATAATAGTAATATTGGCACTTATATGCATATTTTGAGGGAGTTACATTTACTCTTGCATAATAAAATGGACTGTGATATAGTGGAACTATGTTTAACAGTCCAAGGAATAATATAACGGATATGGAGCGGGTATTCCTCGAGCCCTCCAACTCAACTCATCGACAATACGAGGCGCTGCGAGCCTACTTCATCGATAGGCTGCCTTCCGCCGAGACAGCAGCCCGCTTCGGCTACTCTCCCGGAAGCTTCCGCGTTCTCTGCCATCAACTACGGCAGAATCCTGATCGCCAGTTTTTCTTACCTCCCCAGAAGGGACCTCGCATCGCCACCAAGAAGGAGAATCTACGGGAGAAGGTCGTTGCGCTGCGCAAGAAGAACCTCTCGATCTACGACATCAACGAAGCCCTTGCCAGTGAGGGGAAGAGACTCAGCCCGGCTGCCATCTCCATCATCCTCAAAGAGGAAGGGTTCGCCCGGCTGTCGCGGCGGGCTGATGAGGAGCGACCCAGGCGCCCTGGCCCTCATAAGGCCGAGGTCGCAGACGTAAGAAGGTTTGATCTCTCACCGCGCAGCTTCCGCACCCAGTTCGGCGGCCTGTTTCTCTTTCTGCCTTCTCTGGTGCAGATTGGTTTCGACCGCATCATCAGCAGCGTCGACCTGCCTGGCTCGAAGATGATACCCGCAGCCTGCGCGATGCGCTCGCTTCTTGCTTTAAAGCTCTTTGGCCGTAGGCGCCACAGTCACGTGATGAGCTACGTGATGGACGAAGGTCTGGCCCTTAAGGCCGGATTGAATGTAATCCCCAAACGCTCATTCCTCACAGAGTACAGCTGCCGAATCGATCCTGCCTGCTACCCCAAGCTCATGCGAGCCTGGTTCGACGCTGTGACAGAGATAGGTCTCGAGTGGGGGGTCTCTTTCAACCTTGATTTTCACACCATCCCCTTCCATGGCGAAGATGCTCTTGTAGAGAAGCATTACGTCACTAAACGAAGTCGCCGTCAGAAGGGGATTCTGGCATTTGTGGTCGAGGACTCAGATAAGCGCGTCTTCTGCTACGGCAACGCCGATTTGCGCAAGGATGAGCAGGCAGATGAGATCCTCAGATTCGTCGAGTTCTGGAAGAACAGAACCGGAAAGCTTCCCGAGGAGCTTGTCTTCGACTCCAAGCTCACAACCTATGCCAATCTCCACAGACTTAACAAGATGGGAATTCGCTTCATTACCTTGAGGACGCGGTCGCAGAAGATGTTAGAACAGATCTACCAAACGCCTGTCTCAGCGTGGAGGCGGATCGAGCTTAAAGGGGTCACTCGCGCCTACCGCACCCCCCGTATTCTGGATACCAGAGTATCGCTCGCGAACTACGAGAGGCCCATACGGCAGATCTCTGTCATGGATCTCGGTCACAAGGAACCCACCCTGCTTCTGACTAATCAGCTGCGCCGCTCGCCCTCTAAGCTCATCAGCCGCTACGCCCAGAGAATGATCATCGAGAACTCTATCGCCGATGGTATCGAGTTCTTCCACATGGACGCTCTCTCATCGGCTGTTGCGATGAAAGTCAATTGTGATCTCCAACTCACCCTGATGGCCAGCAGCCTCTATCGACTGCTCGGGGCCAGGATCGGTCGTGGCTATCAAACAGCGAAGTCACAACACATCTTCCGTGACTTCATCGATGCTACTGCATCGGTACACATCACCGAAGATGAAATCCTGGTGCGCTTTCAGAAACGCGCCCACAATCCCCTGCTCATCGCCGCAGGTTTCCACAAAACCGATATTCGTGTACCATGGCTGGGAGGCAAGCGACTGCGCCTCATCTTAGGATAAGATAGCTCGAGTATGCCCGCGTAGTGTTGAGTCAAAAAACTAACGTGGGAATCCAGGCTAGTTAGGCAGAAGAATATAGTGTATTAAATACGAGTGGATTGAGTTTACAATTAAGCATGCTGTTCTTACTGAAAAACAGTATGTATGGAAGAATAAAAAAATGGGCTAAAATAAAAGAGGCAGGGAAATATCTTCGTGTTATCTTGTTAGAAGATGGTGTAACAGTCCATAATGTTTTTTTCGATAGGAATTTTAAGGAGGATGCATCATGAAAATAAAATATTTTTCAGACACAGACACTGCATTGATAGAGTTTACAGACAAGCCAATAAAAGAAACTCGTGAAATTTCAGTGAATGTATATATTGATGTTGATAATGAAGATAATCTTATAAGTTTGACTATTGAACATGCAAAAGTAATGGCACACTTACCAGATATATCATATCAACAAATCGAGAAAAATGAAATTACTGCCTAACACATATTGCAGCCTCCAGCCGCAACCAAAACAAGCCACCGAGCACACAGAGATCACTGAGAATATTTAAAATTTCCTTTTCCTCTGTGCCCTCTGTGGCTAAAAATCTTGCTAAAAAAACAAGAATTTCAGGTGTAATAGTATAAATTAGAATCACGAAAAAACTAGGAGCT
Source organism: Spirochaetales bacterium (assembly GCA_030615505.1). Lineage (GTDB taxonomy): Bacteria > Spirochaetota > Spirochaetia > SZUA-6 > DRHE01 > JAUWZD01. Next base: position 100,210 of record JAUWZD010000001.1, read on the forward strand.
TAAGGCTTGGCAAGAAAAATAACAGTTATTGGAACTGGATATGTCGGTTTAGTTGCTGCAGTAGGGCTGGCGGATTTTGGACATTCAATTATCGGGGTGGATATTGATGAAGAGAAGGTACAAAGGCTGAGCCAGGGAATACCTCTCATTTATGAACCGGGAATTCAGGAATATCTAAAACGGAATATAGACTCAAGGAGGCTGCGATTTAGTACAGATATCGATAATGCCGTCCGGGAATCGGAGGTCATTATTATCGCTGTCGGAACTCCGCCAAAAGATAATGGAGAGGCGGATCTCTCACAGATAAAAGCAGTTATTAATTCTATTGCCGGGAATCTAAGCTATTATAAAGTCATAGTGACAAAATCTACTGTGCCGGTCGGTACAAACAGGTGGATTAAGGAGGAACTTAAGAGCAAAACCGGAAATAGTAACTTTGATGTGGTCTCAAATCCCGAATTCTTGAGAGAGGGAAAGGCAGTGCATGATTTCTTTCACCCTGACAGGATTGTGGTAGGAGTTGAATCAGAGAGGGCGAAAGAGATCATGGGGGATATCTACCGGTCTTTATATCTTATCCAGACCCACTTTGTCTGGTGCAACCTGGAAACCGCTGAACTTATCAAGTATGCCGGCAATGCGTTTTTAGCTTCGAAAATAACGTTTATTAATCAAATGGCAAACCTTGCTGAGGCCGTGAACGCCGATATTCATGTCATCGCCAAAGCTATGGGTATGGATGGGAGAATAAGCCCGAAATTCTTGCATCCCGGACCCGGCTATGGGGGGAGTTGTTTCCCGAAAGATACAAAAGCCATAGTTCAAATAGGGGAAAATTATAATGTTGACATGAGCCTGATTAAGGAAACTATCCGGGCCAATGAGGCACAGAAAATACGCATGGTAGAAAAACTTAAGAAAATGTCAGGTTCCATGAAAGGTAAGATTGTCGCTGTTTTGGGCCTTTCCTTTAAGGCCGAGACAGATGATGTAAGAGAGTCGCCGGCCATTGCAGTGGTGAACAGGCTTCTTGAAGAAGGAGCGGAAGTGCAGGCTCATGATCCGATAGCAATAGAGAATTTTAAAAAACTATTCAATTCGATAAGCTATTTTGAAAACGAATTTGATGCGTCACGAGGAACAGATGCTCTCGTAATTTGTGCTGATTGGAATGAGTACAGGAATCTTGACCTTGAAAAAATCAAAGAGCTTATGAGGGGAAACATAATTCTTGATACCCGAAATATATTGGATGGAGAAAGTGCAAGGGAAATGGGCTTTGTCTATGCGGGAGTAAGAAGGAAATAGTATAATCATATTCAAGCAGGTACAGTAAAACACTATTATGTTGGTAACGTATTTACTTGACAGAGCAATTGAACAGAAAAGGAAAAGATTGGAGGAGCGGAGGAAAAAGTTACTAAACCTGATTTGGAAAGTACTTTCAGAGTGTAAAAAACAGTTCTGTTTCAGGGAAGCCTATATTTTTGGATCGGTTATCAATAGTGGAAGTAGATATTATCGATCTATAGTAGGTTCATTTTAGAGAAAGAATAAGGTCAGAAGGTATAAAATGGACAGAGCAAAAGTAATACTTATTGAATCAGAAATTTATGATCAAATGCGAATTATTAATAAGCTATTCGACGATATTGATGAAAGGAAGAAAGGAATCGAAAAAAGCGTTATCAAGAGGGAATCAACTGCTTATAAGATACATTCATTATATTGTGCTTTTGAAGACCTGTTTGAAATAGTGGCAAGGTACTTTGAGAATCAAATTAATAATCGAGCAGTTTATCACAAGAAAAACTTAGAATAATGAAACTGGATATATCAGGCATTAGACCCGCTCTAATTTCTGAAAAATGTTTTTACCTTCTTGAAGAATTAAGGGCTTTTCGGCATTTTTTCCGGCATGCATATTCCTATGAGATTAATGTTCAAAAACTCAAGGCCATACTTGAGATATTGAGCGAATTAAAGGGATTATGCAGAAGATAATTAATGTTATTCCCAGTGGATTACTAATGGAAGGGAACAAAGCCGCTCGCATTCTTATTGAACATTCTAACCTAATCAATTAAAATTGTTTTAAGGATAAGCATTATGAAGTCAACCATTCAAACACATCTCCCAGATCAGCTTATGAAACAAATGGAAAAACTTGTCAAAGAAGGTTGGTTCGCGGATTTAGATACCTTAATATCTGATGCCCTCAGGCGTTTTCTGGATTCACATAGACCGGAATTAATGGAACATTTCATCCAGGAAAATGTCGAATGGGGCTTACATGGGGAAGAATAGCGAACAGAAATCAGTTATCTGTGATGCTGGCCCTATAATTTATCTTGACGAACTTAATTGTATTGATCTTCTGTCTGATTTTCAAAAAATCTTTATTCCTGAATCTGTTTGGCAAGAAGTTGAATCCCACACTGTTTATACGCCCTGAATTTCTGACCAACATAATTGAACAAATTAAAAGTGAATGTAAAATCCAATAGTTATTTAAATGAAAACAGTATTAGTTACAGGCGCTGCCGGATTTATAGGAGCAAGAACCTCCCAGTTCTTATTGGACCAGGGATACCACGTCCTTGGCATAGATAATCTAAATGATTACTACGATCTTAGACTCAAGGAATATCGCTTAGAGCACCTCAAAAGGAATTCGAATTTTACTTTTTACAAGCAGGATATTGAGAATATTGAATTTCTATCAAAGTTGTTTAAAGAAAATTCAATCACCGCCGTAATTAACCTGGCAGCAAGAGCCGGTGTTCGATACAGCATTGAAAATCCGCATATATATATGTCTACCAATGCCCAGGGTACTTTAAATCTGCTGGAAGTCATGCGGAACTATAATGTAGAAAAAATGGTCCTGGCCTCCACGTCTTCGCTTTATGCAGGACAGGACATGCCTTTTGTGGAAGATCTGCCGGTGAACACGCCTATATCTCCCTATGCTGCTTCAAAAAAAGCAGCCGAGGTTCTGGCCTATACTTATCATCATCTCCACGGATTAGATATATCCGTTGTGCGCTATTTTACAGTCTATGGACCAGCCGGAAGACCGGATATGTCCATTTTCAGGTTTATTAAGTGGATAGATGGAGGAACACCGGTAGAGCTTTTCGGTGACGGAAGCCAGAGCCGGGATTTCACTTATATTGATGATATTGCTTTAGGGACTATTAAAGCCTTAAAAAAGGTGGGCTATGAAATCATAAACTTGGGCGGAGGAAATAACCCAAGATCAATGAAGTCGATAATAAGCAGGATAGAAAAGCGTCTCGGTAAAAAGGCGATTATTAAGGAGAAGCCGTTCCATAAAGCGGATATGATGACAACATGGGCTGACATAAGCAAAGCTAAGAAGATTCTTGATTGGTTGCCTGAGGTTGATGTAGATGAAGGACTGGAAAAAACCATAACCTGGCATCTTGAGAATAGAGACTGGATTAGGGATATTAAAGTTTAGCTTTTAATGGGATTAAAAAAGATGATTAAGCTGAAAGATTTTACAGAGAAAAAAGAAAAGATCTGTGTTATTGGGCTAGGATATGTTGGTCTGCCTTTGGCTGTTCTTTTCAGTACTAAGTATGATGTTATCGGTTTTGACATAAGCTCAACGAGAATAAGTGAGATTAAAAAGGGGTATGATAGGACCGGAGAAGTGGAGGCGGAAAAATTACTTTCTTCACCTATTTATTTTACAAGCAATCCGGAGGCTATTACCCGGGCACGAATCATCATTATTACGGTTCCCACCCCTGTGGATGAACATAATAAACCTGACTTAAGTCATATGAAAGCAGCTACATCCACAGCTGCTCAATATCTGAACAATAATACTGTTGTTGTCTATGAATCCACGGTATACCCCGGGGCCACTGAGGAGGTTTGTGTTCCGATACTGGAACAGGAGAGC
>JAUWZD010000022.1 GCA_030615505.1 Spirochaetales bacterium
CTATCTGCTTTCATCTGTGCTACCCGTGGATCCAGGTCTCAAGTATCTTGATCTTCCCGGTAGCTGCCCGTTTCTGAGGTATTTTTGGCCCACCTCTACTTTTAACTTTTCCTATCACTCAGCCAAATCCGCCGTATTCACTGATCATCCGTTGAATAAGAGAAAGCAGGTACCAAGTCTACCCTAATTTTATGGATAACTTAAGCAGCAGTTAAACAAAAAGTTATTCATCTGTTTATACCCTGTTTATTGTCTTTTCAAGCTTATGTGCAATATTTATAACGTACACTATAAAAGGAGCAAAGCATGGCTATTGTGAAACTGACTAATGTAAAGAAGTTCTATCCCTTAGGGAAAATACAGGTTGAGGCGGTTAAGGGAGTGGATATAGCTATTGAAGAGGGAGATTTTGCCTCAATAGCAGGTCCTTCCGGTTCAGGTAAAACGACAATCCTCAACATGATCGGATGCATCGATACTCCGACTGAAGGCACAGTGGAGATAGACGACACACCCACAAGCGGCCTGAATGATAAGCAGATTACTTCCTTAAGGCACCAGGTTATCGGGTTTATCTTTCAGTCATTCAACCTTATCCCTGTTCTGAATGTGTATGAAAATGTAGAGTTTCCGCTTCTTTTGGGAAAAGAAGGAATGGGGAAAAAAGAGAAACAAGAGTGGCTTGACTATCTTATCGAACAGGTGGGCCTGGTCGAGTGGAGCCGCCATAAACCCAATGAACTTTCGGGGGGTCAAAGACAGAGAGTGGCCATAGCCAGGGCTTTGGCCACAAAGCCCAGGATCGTTTTAGCGGATGAGCCTACGGCCAATTTGGATTCCAGGACAGGAGAGGCGATTATCGAGCTTATGAAGAAGATAAACAGGGATCAGAATACGACCTTTATTTTCTCAACCCATGATCCTTCGATTGTTGAAATTGCAGACCACATTATACATCTTCATGACGGGCTGGTCGAATCGGAGCATAAGAATGGAATCCCTGTGGGGGCAAAGTAATGGCAGTAATATTTAGAATCGCTATCCGGAACTTAAGAGAGCATAAGGCAAAAACCCTCATCATAGGCATCATTATAGGCTTAGGGATTGCAATTTTGGTAATCGGAAATTCCATGATGGAAACGGCCTCAAGGGGAATAGAAAAATCCTTTACGGAGAATTTCTCGGGGCACATAATGATTAGCGGACGGACTGATTATACTCTGTCCCTTTTCGGACTACAGAATCCATCCAGCATAAACGAAATTATTCCCGTTATTCCAGAATACACCCGTGTGCTTGAGTATGTTAGATCCCATCCCCATGTAGAGAAAGTCACATCTCAGATTACAGGCAGAGCCATGATCAGTTTTGAGGATAAGGGAAACACTATAGTCCTTCTATTCGGTATTGATCCTGAAAGCTATAGAAATATGTTTCCGGACAATATCGAAATACTGGATGGAGAGTTGCTAAAAACCGGGGAGGAAGGGATCCTTTTATCCGAAAAGACTGTACGGGAGATTAAAGATGATACTAAAACATCCGTCCGGGTTGGAGATTCCATAATTATACACAATATACCAGGTCCTGCCGGCATGAAGATAAGAGAAGTCCCTGTAAAAGGGATTTTCCGTTTCATCTATTCAAATGAAATGCTCGATCGAACCAATCTTATCGATATGGAGAATCACAGGGTCTTATCGGCTATGACCGTGGGCTACTCATCGGAAATAGAACTGGATGATGCAGATACAGCTCTCTTAAACTTTGAGAGCCAGGACAGCATCTTCGAAGGGGACACGGGCGATATGATGGAAGAGAGCGATATCGAATCTAAAACCGTATCCGAAGAAAGCCTGCTTGATATACTGGGGGATACAAGTGAGCGGACCCGCCTTTCACAGACGGATTCCGGGTCCTGGCATTTCCTTTTAGTAAAATTGAAAAACCCTTCATCAATAAAAAGGGTGATGAGCGACATTAACATCTATTTTGAAAAAGAGGGAATTCCGGCCCAGACGGCAGACTGGAGCACAAGCGCGGGCATGATGGCCGGTTTAGCTTTATCAGTTCAGAGTATTTTCAATATTATAATACTCATTATCGCTGTTGTAGCCGTAATCATCATTATGAATACCTTAGTAATTTCCATTACTGAGCGGACATCGGAGATCGGTACAATGAGAGCCATAGGCGCACATAAGGGATTCATACGCAAAATGATCATCCTTGAGACCCTTGTTATCTCATTTATCTTCGGAACCTCAGGTATAATTTTCGGATCCATAATCTTAATCATCCTCAACCTGACGGGTATACCGGCTGCAAACTTCTTTTTAGAAATCATCTTCGGCGGTAAAGTACTGCATCCTGCCCTTTCAATTATATCTGTCGCACAATCCCTGCTTATCATCTTCGCTATCGGAATACTGGCAAGCATGTATCCCATTGCAGTCGCACTTAAAATACAGCCCATTCGAGCAATCCAGAAAGCATAGAATAGGAGAGAGAACGATGAAATATATACGCATCGCCTTACGAAACTTAAGCCGACAGAAGAAGAGGAGCTTCCTCTTAGGGGGGGCCATAGCCTTCGGCATTTTAGTAATCATTACTTTAAACGCATTTACCTCCGGCTTGGCAGTAAATATCCAGGAAAACCTTTCCCACTTCTTTGCAGGACATATCTTTATTAGCGGTATGGAACTGACGGAATCCGGCAGGGCGTTGAGCATTATCAGGGATGATGCCGTGGTTAAGGAAACCTTAGAAGAGCTTGATACTCCATACAAATCAATTGTAAAACGCTCAAGTTTCATGGGCTCATTGATATTCGGGAGGAAAAGCATCCTGCAAAAGGTCGATGGAGTTGACTGGGATAAGGAAAGCGATTTTGAAAAAAGGCTAATGCTTATCCATGGTACGCTGGATGATCTCGATGATCCTCAAGCGATCGTACTTTCTAAGCCCATGGCAGACAAGCTGAATGTAAGAGTCGGAGAAAACCTGCTTGTAAAGATGAGAACTGTAACGGGACAGCAGAATGTGGGAGAGTTCAGGCTTGCAGCAATTACGGTGGATCCGGGAATACTTGGATCTATATCCGCGTATGCAAATTTGGATTATGTAAATCAGCTCCTCAATATAAAAGCTGATGAGTATCAATCTTTTAGCATCTTCTTAGAAGACACCGCCCGAATAGATTCAGAAGCGTCCAGGATCTATCAAGCTCTCTCTGTAAAAACCGAGGTCTTTCCCCAGAATGCAGCCGCTCAATCAGGAGGGCCGATGGGGGGCATGAGATCTGCGTTTCAAGGTCAGGCGGATAATTCCGATTCGGATTGGGAAGGCACCAAGTACCAGCTTCTTACAATAAATGACATGCTTTCAGGCGTGCTTGTAATTATAGATTTGCTGGACACCATAGGAATTGTGGTTCTGGTCATCCTCCTTCTCATAATCATGGTAGGAATTACAAATACATTCAGGATGGTCATGTATGAAAGGATCGGAGAGATCGGCACCATGCGCGCCTTAGGCATGCAGAGAAGCGGTATCCGGAATATCTTTTTACTTGAAGCCCTGTCTTTAGCTTTAGCAAGCGCTTTAGCAGGTATTATCTTAGCTCTGCTCGTTACCTTTGGTCTTTCCCTGATCAGCTTTGATTCCAGTTCGCCCTTTTTCCTTTTTATGAAAAACGGTCACCCTTATTTCAAAATGGTACCACAGTCGCTGGTTAATAATATATTGATCGTGGCAGCCTTAACCTTAGGGGCAGCTTTTTTCCCGGCCAGGAAGGCCTCAAGGCTTGAACCGGCCGACGCACTAAGAGCGGAATATTGATGGAGGAAAAGATGAAGAAATATATCGCACTATTATGTTTAATATTAGCAGGTTTTTACCTGGGCGCGGAGGAACCCGACTTTAAGGAGATTCTTACGGAAATAGACAATAACAAGAACTTTGACGACAGGGACTTCTCCTGTATGAACACAATTGTCTCGGAAAAACCTGATGAAGACACAAGTATAAAACAGTTTAAGATGTTCAGAAGAGATGGTGAAGACAAGTTTGTCCTTCTCATCCTTAAACCCGAAACAGAAAAGGGGCAGGGATACCTCCAGGCCGAGGGCAATATATGGTTCTACGATCCTGAAAGCCGGAAGTTTGCACATTCTTCTTTAAAGGAAAACTTTCAAGAAAGCGACGCCAAGAACAGCGATTTCAGGAGATCATCCCTATCTGAAGATTATAAAGTAGACAGTTATATTGAAGGAAAGCTTGGGAAATACGATGTCTACATCGTCGATTTGTCGGCCACAAACGACGAGGTCACCTATCCCTATCGAAAACTCTGGATAGACAAGGATAATCACATTGTGTTCAAATCGGAGGACTACAGTCTTACAAAAAGACTTATGCGCACTTCTCTCTACGTGGGTTATAAAAAAATCCTGGATAAGATTATTCCAACAAAAATGCTGTTTATCGATGAATTGACCGAGGGACAGAAGACGCAGATTACACTTAAAGGTATCTCATTAGCGGACCTCCCGGACTCTGTATTTACCAAATCCTATATTGAGCGTGTAAACCGATAGGGGGCCTTCCATGAAAAGAATATTCGTTCTTATTTTGATACTGTTAGTTAAGGTTTTAAGTATCTCAGCCTCAGAGGAAATATCCGATGAATGGGGTGATGATATTTTCGAAAGCGGGGATATAATCCAAGAAACCGAAGCCGGGGAATTAGAAGCTGACGGCGCACTGGAAGATGAGTTCTTAGTTAGCGAGGGAATCGAATGGGGCGGCAGCTTTACTTCTTCTTTCGAGTCCAAATGGACCTGGACCCCCGAATATCCTGCTTTCAGCGATCTTGCAGATCCCGATACTTCAAGCTTTGAAATAGATCTCGGAGCAAGGTTGTTCTTCGATGCAAGGCCGGATGAGGATTTCCGTGTCTTCGGAAAGGCGGAAATAAATTACCCCTTTGACGCTGACAGCTTAAGTGTTACCGAGCTTTTTTCTGATTTTAATTTCAAAGATACTGTCTTCTTCCGCGCAGGAAAGCATACAATCCACTGGGGCGTAGGCTACTTCTTCTCCCCTGCCGACATACTTAATCTTACACCCATTGATCCTGAAGACCCTGAAGCGGAGAGGGAAGGGCCTGTTTCCATCAAGACCCAAATGCCTGTAGGCCTGCACAATCTCTATACCTACATAATTGCAGAGGACATAAGCAAGCCTGAGGAACTCTCCGTTGCACCCAAGGCCGAGTTTGTAATTGGAAATCTCGAGGCAGGCATCGGAGCCTATTATAAGCAGGATTATTCCCCTAAAGGAATGCTTACACTGACCTTCCCCGTCCTGGATTTAGACATTTTTTCAGAGGCTGTTGCAGGCTACGGCTCGGATAAGAGCTTTGTGCGGGAAACAGCGACTGCTCCCTTTGTGGAGGTGTATGAACAGGAGGATATAATCTTCTTTTCCGGCACAGCGGGTTTCAGATACACAGAGTATGACTTAGACCTTTCGTTTGTCTGCCAATACTACTATAATGGTGAGGGATACAAGGAGCCCGATATTTTGAGAAATAACAGCTCCGGAATTTTTCAACTTATAAATAACGGGGATCTTACGAATCAGGATCTCTACCGGCCGGGCAGGCATTACTGCTCTGCCAGGGTAATGTGGAGCGAGATACTGGATTCTAATTTCAGCGCATCCGTGCTCTGGATCGGGAACTTAAGCGATGCATCGGGTCAGGTCTCGCCGGAAATCTCCTTAGAGCTTTTTGAATATGCCGGCCTCTCATTAGGCATGCCTGTTTTTTACGGCGATAAGGGTGATGAGTTTACACCTAACGGAAAAAGTTTTTCTATTTCTCTTACCGCTTCTTTAGGAGGAGGAGACTTCTGAAAGCAAGTGTTCTTATAATAGAAGATGAAGTGGAAATAGGGGAGCTTATAGGCCTCTATCTAAAAAAGGACGGAATTGATTTTACATTATGCGAAACCGGGGAGTCCGGATTGGAGGAATTCGGCAGGAAGAAATATGAGCTGATTGTATTAGATATCAATCTTCCCGGGATTGACGGTTTTGAGTTTCTCCAATCTATCAGGAAGAAGAGCAGTATACCGGTTGTAATTGTATCAGCAAGAGAAACGGATGAGGATATAGTACTTGGACTGGGGATCGGGGCAGACGACTTTGTAACAAAGCCTTTTTCACCCAAGGTATTGATCGCAAGGGTAAGAGCGCACCTAAGACGGGCTTTCGATTCCCGTGCATCTATAAAAAAGTTGATCCGTTTTGGAAGTTTTGCACTTGATGAGGAAGGATACCGCTTGGAGAAGGAGGGGGAGAGGATCCCACTACCGCCCAGGGAGTTTGAAGTTCTTCGCTATCTCCTCCGCAATGCGGGAGCGGCCAGGACACTTGAACAGATCTATGATTTCGTCTGGGGAAACAAGTACGGAGATATTGCAACCGTTGCCGTTCATATCCAGAGGATCAGAAAAAAAATCGAAAAAGATCCGGCAAATCCTTACTTTATTGAGACGATTCACGGACTGGGCTATAAGTTCAACCCTGAAGCGATTACGGAGAAAATGTGAAGCTAAGAATCAAGTTCGCTTTTTTAATAGCAGGTATAATCATAGTTCCCATATTGGTAACTGCACTCATAGGATACTTCAGGTTTTTAAACCCCAGTATTAACCAGCCGATTCCCTACTATTTTACTATCAGGCGATGGCTTAAACATGATTTTCTCCCTGAATTTGAAAAGCGCTATCCTGAGCCTCATAAACCCGAGCTTTCTCCCCCACCTCCTCCGCCTCCCGGATTCGATATTTTAGTCTTTGATCTGAATGACCGTATTATTTTTTCAAGCTTCCCGGGTTTTAACCCGGGATCTCAAATTGATCCGTCTGAAGTGCTTAAAAATATGCTTCATGATTACCCGGATTATAGATTCTTTTTCGATTCCTTTAGTGTTGATAAGCGCCTGGAAGGAAGGTTCTTACTGAGGATAGACAGCAGCTCAAAGTTTCCCTCGATAATGCATGAAAGAATTGATAGACCGATCTTCGTATTTCTCTTCTTTTTGATAATTTGCTCTGTACTTGGCAGCATCATGGTAGGCTCTCTAAGCAGGTCTATACGAGATCTTGAGGGGGCAACTAAAAAAATTGCAGCAGGGGATCTTGACTTCAAGCTTGCTTCCAAAAGAAATGATGAAATTTCCTCATTGACTCGATCATTTGACAGCATGAGAAAAAAGCTAAAAGAAGAACTTGCCAGGCGCTCCCGCTTTCTCATGGCTGTATCCCATGATCTCAAAACTCCACTTACCTCCATTAAAGGATACTTAGAAGCAATTTCTGACGGTCTGGCAGAAAATCCGGATGTCTTAAAGAATCACCTTGCCATAATAAGGGATAAATCGGAGCTTTTAGAAGCAAGAATACTTGAGCTCATTGACTTTGTCAGAATGGAAACCGGGGAATGGAGAATGAGCCATGAGCAGATAAACCTTTATGATTCCCTGTTCCAAACGGCGAAGATCTATAGAGAGGAAGCCTTAGTATTTAAAAGAGATTTCAGCTATGCGATTGATATTCCGCAAAATACGGTGGTTGCAGGAGATAAAAATCTGCTATCACGGGCGTTGGAAAATCTTTTTAATAATGCTCTTAGCTATACTGAGGAAAATGACTCTATTTCTATCAAGGCATTTGAAAAAAACAGTGAAATCCTCATTACAATTGAAGATACAGGCCCCGGGATCCCGAAGGATGAGATCAAATTTATTTTTGATCCATTCTACAGGGGGACATCCTCCGGAAGGGAGCAGGGGTTCGGGCTGGGGCTTTCAACAGTCAAATCTATTATCAATGCCCACGGCTGGGAAATAGAGGCTTCTTCCAAGCCGGGTGAGGGAACGAAATTCACTATTCATATCCCGACAGCATGATACTATTTTAAAAATCCCAGCAAGGATACGCCGGCTAAAGCCAAATAGCCGGACCGCCAAGGATTGACTGTAATTATAAAACTGCCTATTAAAATTCAATAATATCCACCGTGCATTTAAACGCGGAGTTGATGTTCTTGATGAGGTCAGCTTTTCAGTAGAGTCCGGAGAAGTATATGTGTCTGAGGATCAGATCCTGCCTGATTTTCTCAAAGTAAAGGATATAATTGAGCTGCATCAGGAACTCTTTCCCGATTGGGATTTATAACTTGCTCATGCACCGATTCGGCCTGAGCAAGCACGAGGTAGTCGTCCTGGACGGAAGAAAAAAAGAAAGAAGAGAGCACACTGGAATGGAGAGTGGCATGAGGTAAAGGGATTCCGCTTATATCTGATCGATAACAACAGGATAGAACATATACTGAACCTCCGACAATGACTTCTTCAAAGGAAAAACCAAGACATTTACCGCGATGCGATTCCTTCTAGAACTGACGCAGCACATCCCACCTCGTTGTGCTCAGTATATCCGGCGATACGGACTGTACGCCTCCAGGACCAAAGGCAAGCCGCAGGCCGAAGGTGCCCGAAGGGCGGCCCGTAAGGGCGGGCCGGACAAGCCTTATGTGGTACGACTCGCCCCTCCTGGGTGGAACAAGGAGTATCTTGAACCTTCTGATCCGGCACAACACTACCCCGAAGAAGCACCCTGTTCTGTCTCTGACACAGAGAGCCGATCTACCTGTCGAAGATGCCCGCCAGGGTAGGCTAAGTTGATAGCACAAGTGTACGAGGTGGATCCTCTGGAGCGTCCTCGTTGCCATTCATTAATGAAGGTGATTGCCGTTATCACAGAGCCCGAAGAAATCCGGAATATTCCCGTCAGGGGCATATGGTCAAAATCGGCAGGTCGCCTCCAGGGCTTGATCCAGCTTCGTTGAATTGACATTCTGTCTCGTCTCTGATTTCTCCTGGGGACTTACTGTGTCCTCAAGGCTGCCCTACGCTGTTCAGAAAGCATCGTTTTCGACTCGTGCTCTCACAGAATCTTTTTTCTATCTGCTTTCATCTGTGCTACCCGTGGATCCAGGTCTCAAGTATCTTGATCTTCCCGGTAGCTGCCCGTTTCTGAGGTATTTTTGGCCCACCTCTACTTTTAACTTTTCCTATCACTAAATGCTTGAAATGATTAAATGATTTTCTTATCATTTATTGTGAGCTTGTGGAGGCAACAATAATGCGCCAGACTAAAAGACACCTAAGTCTATTCATGACAATTTGTATCTTTTCTGGAGTTGTTTTGGGTGCGAATATGATAGCGATGCTTAGTATGGAGTTAGTATCCCCTTTGATGTATCCCCATGAGTATGAGGATTATATTTCAAACATTTTAAGATATGATGATTTGTTAATAAGAGCATTGTCCTTCCTTGTACCAACAATAATATCAATTATTTATTTGTTGCCTATATACCAAACAATTAATAAAAAGGATATCAATTATTTTCATCCCATAGCAAAAAAAAGATTGCTCACCTCACCGTTAATACTTGGTTTAGTAGGTTTAATCGGATGGGGGATGGCGTTTTTAGGTTATTTTTATCGAGTCTACAAACATTATTTACCTCTTCTTATTGAACCTGCTATTAAATTCCTCATAGGAATGTTTCTAACAGGAAGTATATGCTTTGTTGTTATTTATTTTTTATTAGAATTTATCAATAGAAAACACTTCATTCCATTTTTTTTTCCAAAGGGTAAACTGGAAGAATGCGAAGGAACAATAGTCCTCTCGATCAAAACAAGATTTTTTATTTATTTCTTTGCCGTTGCAGTTTTTTCTGTATTTATCTTTTATAACATTATCATTGCAGTTTCGATCGATAAAGTACAAATAGAAGATATATTAGTTTATGTTACAATATTAATGGGAGTTTTATTTGCATTTGGTATTTTTCTTACTTATATTATTTCCAGATCGTATCAGAAGCCCCTGATTGAAATGAAAAATATAACAAGCGAAATAAAGAAGGGAAATTATAAAACAAGAATACAAGTAGTTTCCAATGATGAAGTAGGAAATCTCGGTGAAAGTATCAATGAAATGGCAATTGGTTTAAAAGAAAAAGAGTTCATAAAAGATACTTTTGGAAAAGCAGTAGACCCACGGGTGCGCGACCACCTGTTAAAAGGGAATATTGAGATGGGCGGCAGTTTATGTGAATCAACCATACTGTTTACAGATATCCGCGGCTTTACCCCCATGTCGGAAAAATACTCTCCGCAGATTGTGGTTCATCTCCTAAATCAATTCTTTGAACAGATGAGCAGCTGCATTGAAAAAGAGGGTGGACTTGTAAATAAATATATTGGAGATGCAATCCTTGCGGTATTTGGCGCTCCGATAGAATTAAAAAACCATGCGGATGCAGCGATACGAGCTGCTTTCGCTATGCTGGAAGAGAGGGACAGGCTTAATAAACAATTGGAAAGTCAGGGTTACCCTGTGATAAAAAGCGGTATCGGTATTCACAGTGGAGAAGTGTTGGCCGGGAATATTGGTTCCCAAAAGCGTATGGAATACACTGTCACAGGTGATGTGGTGAATGTTGCTGCCAGAGTTGAGAAGCTTTGTAAACATGCCCGGCGCGATTTATTGATTACAGAAGCTACAATTAAGAAGTTAATAGAAAGTTATGACCTAAAAGCCTTTACGAAGGCAAGAGTTCGAGGTAAGAGTGAAAGCATTGTGTTGTATTCGAATTAAGAAAAAAGGTCAATCAGTTGTGTTTCTCGGTTTATTTCTCATCCTGTTGTAAGATTTGTCTGGATTACTAATAAACGATGTAGATGCACAAATGGGACTATTATATAATTGGCTCCTTATCATATTTCTGTAACAGCTTTAAAATACATTCTATTGCTAACCGGATTTCTCACAAAAACTACTATAAAGAGGGAGCAGAAGTTTGTTGTCGCCAGACAAAGTTTTAATGAAAAGGTATTTCTAGTTGATTGATCACTATGTCAACGCAAATGTATCCATGAAAAATTTTGATGAAGTGCTGATTTTATTTCTTGACAAAAGAATTTAGCAGTGTTATTATAACATTGTTAAGCAATAAAGGAGAGAAGGTGACCAGGCGGGCAAATCCAGAACTTCCGGAAAAGATACTCGCCGAGGCAGAGAAGATTGTCGTTGCCTCGGGACATGATGCAATCACCATGCGTGATCTAGCCAAACGTGTTGGTGTAACCGCGACCTCCATCTACCATTACTTTAAAAATAAAGAGAAGCTGCTTTTACAGATCAAGCTTCAAGCGGTGGAGAAACTCAACGAGCGCATCCGGCGCCTCGATCCCGCCTTGACACCGATGGAGGCCATACACCGTTTAGGAGAAGAGTACATCGCCTTTGCCGAGGAGCATCCCAACCTGTACCGGTTGCTCTTCGAAACACCAATAGGCCTGACACCTCTAGGACAAGCGGAGCAGCCTGTTCTGTACTATACCTATTATGCGGCCCGAAACACCCTGGATCGTATGGTCGAAACAAAGACGCATCGACATGATTCCCGCTACGGTGCCATGATGGGTTGGATCATGCTTCATGGGTTTTGTTCTTTGATCATGTCCGGAAACCTGCAGCTTGTAGAAGGAATGAACCGGGAAGAGCTCAAAGAACTCTTCTTACGCTTTTATAGTAGTGGAGGACGCCTGGATTGAAACTTATTAAGATTTTTTTATTACTTTAATACTTAACAATGTTAAATTAACATTGTTATACAAGGAGAATAAGAATGAAGATTGTTGTTTTAAACGGCAGCCCTAAAGGGCCGGTCAGTGTGACCATGCAGTACGTGAATTATATTGCTCGCAAGTTCCCCGAGCACGAGTTCAAGATCTTTCATGTGGCTCAGAAGATCCACGGTCTGGAGAAGGACCCGGAGCGCTTTATGGAGATTGTGGAGGAGGTGCGCTCAGCAGAAGGCGTACTGTGGGCCTTTCCCCTGTACATCCTTTTAGTCAGCTCTCAGTACAAGCGTTTCATCGAACTGATTAGTGAGAGGGGAGCCAGTGAGGCGTTTCGAGGACGATATGCAGCCGCTTTATCAACTTCCATAAATTTCTACGATACAACTGCCCATGCCTACATTCACGGAATATGTGATGATTTGGGCATGAAATTTCTCGGCTCCTATTCAGCCCATATGCAGGATCTATTGAAACCGGATGAACGAATGCGGCTTGAGCTCTTCGCCCAGGAGCTCTTTGCAGGAATCAAAGAGAAGGCGAACCCTCCCCGCCTCTATCAAACTCTCAATTACAATCCGATTCCCTATAGAGCATCAGCTCCACGGAGACACGTTTCTACAAACGGCAAACGGGTCGTCATTCTCAGCGATGCTCAACCGCATCAGACAAATCTTCTGAACATGATCCAGAGGCTTAAAAGTATTTTAAAAGGGAACGTGGAGGTTTTCAATCTGCATGACCTTGATATTAGAGGGGGCTGTCTGGGTTGTCTGCGCTGTGGTTCCGACAATCGCTGCGTCTATACCGGGAAAGACGGATTCATTGATTTTTATAATTCAACCTTGAAGAAAGCCGATGTGATAGTCTTCGCAGGAGCCATTGTAGACCGTCAGCTTTCCTGGAAATGGCGGCAGTTCTTCGACAGAAGCTTCTTCAACTGCCACACTCCTTCACTTATAGGCAAGCAGTTCGCCTTCCTCATCAGCGGTCCCTTAAGCCGGCTTCCGGAGATGAGGCTTGTGTACGAAGCCTGGGTGGAGATCCAGCAATCTAACCTTGCAGCGTTTCTCTCCGATGAGACGGAGAATACATCTGACCTCGAAAATTCTCTCTACTCGCTGGCCGGGCGTTTGATCCGCCAGTGCGAGGCAGGCTATATACGCCCTCGTACCTTTCTCAGTGTCGGCGGTATGAAAGTATTCCGGGATGATATCTGGGCGGGCTTGCGTATCATATTTCGGGCTGATCACAAGGCTTACAAACGCATGGGAATTTATGACTTTCCCCAGAAGAAGATCGGCAAAAGGATACTCATGTCCCTGGCATGGCTGATTACCGGTCTGCCGGGTATCCGCCGACGCTTTCAGGATGTGATGAAAAAGCAGATGTTAAAACCCTATGAAAAAATCCTGCAAAATGCCGGAAGGGTTTCCTGAGCCGGGCGGCAGAAAAACGAAGAAGGTAGTAAATCATGGAAAGGTTTACCTGGAAGATAAGAATTACAGTGCTGTGGATTATTATGGCAGTGGCAATGTCGGCCCACCATGTGTTGGATTTTATGGAGCGGGACGTTGTGGAGCAAATCTGGGAGATGCAGATGGGCGCGGGAATGCTCGTATTTATGGCGCTCGCCTGGCTGGTTCCCTTGATCATGGCTGTACTTGTCCATGACTCTAAAGGATTCTGCAAACCGTTGGGCGAATATCGTTCTGGGGGTTGCCTTAATGCTGTTCAACATCCGGCACCTGGTTGAGCATTTGACCCCTCCAGAGGTTCACCAGATACTGATTGTGGTTTTAACGGTTGTAGTCCCAGCGCTGATCGCGTGGTATGCATGGAAGTGGCCTAAACAGGAAGAATGAGAGAAATTTGAAAGATGCAGCGGATAAGTGAGCCGCAGGTTCGGTAAACAGGATACCGCAACATCGCCTAACTCGGGCGTTGCGGCTCACTCCGTTCGTCCAAATGCTTTGTACTTCGCAAAGCCCGGAAGCGTTAGATATGAAGAAGAAATAATGCTTTAAACGTTTAAAGATGAATATCGAAAATATAAAAAGAAAGCCAGACGATGGCTATAAAATATGGAGGAGAAGATGAATACTAAAAATAAGAAATGGGTCATAATAAAAAAAGTATTAAAAAGAGAACTGGGTAGGACATGGTTCTTTTTTCTGTTTAAATGTTTATTGCCAAGTAAATCACTGTTTAAAAATAGCCGATGGGGAAAAGTGAAGAATGCTGAGTCTGATTTCATTAAACCTTATAGTCTGGCAGCAACGCTATATATTAAGCTCAAAGAAAAATTTGGAAAAGAAAGGGCTTTTAAAATAATGAGAAATATTATTGTACCGGTAGGCTGTAATCAGCAAACTGCTCTGCTAAATTTAATTGATATATCTGATGATGAACCAATGAAGCGGCTCATGGCATTCAATAATTTAATGGAAAAAAAAGGAGCCACCCAATTCAATGATAGACAATATGCTATCATACCTTAAAATCTTGTTATTTTAGCAAAAAAAAAAAAAAAACCACCGCCCGAAAATGTTATGTTGGATTTTATCGTGTAAAAATCAGGTTGCGGATGTAATCTGCGATGGGTAAAACAAAGTATAGAAGCATAAGAAACAGCATTAATAATTGCTGCCAGAATATGCTAAATCCACCAATAAGGAATATCGGACTTACATGAATAAAGAAATGGGCAGGTATCGTGCCCAGGTGACCTGAACAGTTCAAGGGCATGGATTTCTTCGGTTGTCTTTTCAACACCTTTGTCTATATCGAGATCGGCGGCACCGGAGGCAGCGCCTTCCGTCCTATGTATGCTAAGTTCCTTGAGGAGGCGAGCTCTATGGTAGATGAACCAAATCTAGACGAGGTAGCTAAAATGTTAAAGGAATCAGGAAAGGTCTGGGCCGAGATCGCAATGGCTGCTCTTCCAGATTCCTGGCCTATACTCAGGAAGACAAGAGAATTGACAATTGAAAAGAATAGGATCTTTGAAGAGCAAGAGTCAGGTGCCTTGGAGAAAACGGAAAATATCAATATCGAGCTGGATGAATTGCGGGAGAGAGATACCGCACCTTTATTGGAAGATTTGAAGCAGAAAATAATTGAGTGCCATCAGATAGAGGAGAGGGCATTTAGGAGATTAAATGAGGTTGTCCAATAGGGTGGTAGAATGATAAATAAGAATAGAGTGAAAAATTCAGAGGGGTTCGGAACTCTGCGTCGCTACGCTTCTCGCCCTCACTTTGTTCGGGTCATATAATAGCGGATAAAAGACTCACTTCGTTTGCCCCAATTTGCCCTATCGGGCAAATTTCTTTTATCCACAAAACTTTATATGACATTCCGCCCATTCGCCGTGGGGAAATATATAAAAAGTCGTTAATATTAGTATGGAAAACGGAGGTAATAAAATGGCAGCAATAGAAGAAATACTTAAATCAAAGAAGAAGCCAAAAGAAATTGTCACTCTTTTGGCTCAAAAGTTAAAGTGTGATAAGGAACTGGTTGTAAACCTTATTAGATGTTTTGAAAATGGCTCTGTTGCCGAGAAGGGTAATTGTATGGAAGCAATAGAATATGTTACCAAGGAAGATCCGCAATTTGCAAAAAATTGTCTTGATTTTATTATTGAACAGATCAATGACAAGGCCTGGAGGGTAAAATGGGAAACTGCCAGAATAATTGGTAATACCGCTCAAAAATTTCCAGATAAAGTTAAAGAAACAGTCCCAAAGCTTTTGGAGAATACAAAGGATAAAGGTACAGTTATGAGATGGAGCGTAGCCTTCGCCTTAACTGAAATCGCAAAAAGCGTGAAGATACAGCTACTGCCTTGTTAGAAATCAGTAAAAAGAAAGAAGATAATGTTATTCGTGAAATGATAATCTGGGTTGGGGACGATGACCCCAATATCCGAAGGGTTGCTAGTGAAGGCTTGAGGGGTGTTGCACGAAGAAATCCGGAAAAGGTTTTACCTGTAATCGAAAGGCTAAAAACTGATGATAGCCTTTATGTCAAGAAATCGGTCGTTGCTCTTCTCAGGGCAATAAGCAAGAAGAATCCAGCACTGGCGTATGTTTTATCCCAGTCTTGCCATTTTTGTCAGATTCTGAAGAAGAACTTGATAGGACGATAAAAACAGTGAAAGAATGTGGAGCAGATTTCGCATAGTGGAGCGGTGTCCACCCACTGTCATCACGGGCATTGAGATTCGCACCATATGAGAGCAGCACTCGTGTCGAATCCGGATGTTCGTATCCTGCAGCCACTCGGAGAGGTGTCCGGCCCGACTTGTCCACGGCATCAATGGCCGCTCCGGCATCAAGCAGTTGCGCAATGACTTTCGTAGATCTCACAAAGCTCTTCGGAACCGCGGCTCCCCTCGAGATTAGCAATCTTACTGCCTCTTCGCTCGAGTTAAAAGACTTCTCGAGCATTGTCGCTCCGGATTCATCAGTCGCATTGACGTCCGCACCGTGGTCGAGCAGGAGCCTTATAATGTCCATGGTAACGAGCTCTATGGATAGACCCAAGGGGGATAGCCCTCGAGAATTTTTGAGATTTATATCAGCGCCATAGTGCCGGTGCAGCTCGATGAAGCGTGGGTCTCCTGGATATACCGCTATTATTAGCGCCGTTTCTCCTGTAAAACTGTCCAGAAAATCTGCAGCATCGGGAGATCGTTTGAGCGCCTTCTCGACCGCCTCGAAGTCACCCTCTTCCTGATTGAAACGCGGATGGAAGGTTCCTTATCCGGAGGCATGGCCGGAAGCAGAAGGATACACGACGTCGATGAAACTATAATAAATATTTATTCAAAACACATTTTGTTTTTCAAGCTGCAATAACCATTTGGAGTGATTATTATATGATCTAAAGGTATAATATCAACGGCAAGGCATGCTTTAATAAGCTTTTTTGTCAAATCCAAATCAAATTGGCTTGGGTCACCACTGCCGGATGGATGATTATGAACAAAAATTACTGCGCTTGCACCAATCTCGATAGATCTCTTTACAACCTCCCTTGGGTAGATCAAAGCATGATCAACTGTTCCCTTTGCCTGGTCCTCAATGGATAACACACTATTGGCCTTATTTAAATATACGACTTTAAAGAACTCCTCTTTTAAATCCCTCATTGTTAAAGAGAGATAATCCATAAGATCTTTATCATTATCTATATAAGTTGTCCCAACAATTTCTTCTTTAAGCTGACGTTTTGTAATTTCTATGAATGCTAAAAGCTGCGCTATCTTTGCGTTTCCTAAGCCCTTTATTCTTTGCAACTCAGATTTTTTTGCACTCAGCAGCCCTCTTAAGCCCCCGAAGCGCTTAATGAGGTCTCTGGAAAAAGCTACTGCATCTTTTCCCTTTGTTCCAGTACGCAATAAAATTGCAATCAAACCGGCATCTGATACATGATTCGGTCCATTTTCAAGGAGTAGCTCTCTTGGCCTCTCATTCCTCGGCCAGGTCTTAATCGAATTAGTTTTTGTCTGCATTTTTACCATTAAAGTATTTGCTATATAATTATTTAAACGAGATAAATTCTTCTCTTACTTTAAATTTAAGTTTAGAATTTCAATCCCCTGTTAAAAAGCCATTCGGTGCCATTAACGGTTATACGCTCCTTCTTCGTGGTTATCATCAGGCCGCAGACGTAAAAGTGGAGAGTTTCTTCCCTCTTCAGGTAATATATAGATGAAAATGGGAATTTTCGCCACGGGATGAATCGACATAGGATGAATTAAATATACGTAAATTAAAGCATGAATCCCCTATTTAAATGTGCATACGCTTGCATGATTAATGTTAATAATCGACTCAATCTGTCATTGTTAAAAGCTTATATCTCCAAATTCTCCAATTATATGCTATTAATTTAAATTTTTTATGAAAGTATGCTTGACACAGCATAAAACCTATGCTAATTTTATTAAAACGGTTGCATGGCAACTAATCGTCATTACATAATGGAGGATTCATTATGAAAAACATCGCTTTATTACTTTCCTTACTGCTCTGTGCTTCTTTCCTCTTTGCCGGAGGTGAAAGGGAAACCACTGTTTCAGAAGTGGTCACCATCCAACTCTGGACCCAGGAAGGAGAATCAGAGGGAGCTTTCCAGTTTGTCGTAAAACTGGCCGAGGCTTACAGCGCGGTAGACCCGAATGTCACTATCGAAGTGCTGAACAAAGATACGGAAGCCCTTCGGGAGGATTTCCAGACGGCCAGTCTCGCCGGGGATCCACCGGATCTTCTCTGGACGGTCAATGACCACGCAGGCCCCTTTACGGTGGCTGGATTGATTCAGCCGGTAGACAAGCTCTTCAAGCTGCGTAAATATGTCGACTCGGCCCTTGCTGCAGTAACACTGGATGGAGAAACATGGGGAGTTCCGGTTTCCAATGGCAACCATCTCATGCTGCTCTACAACAAGGACCTGATAAGCAGCCCACCCCAGGACACCGACGAGCTTATTGAAATGGGGAAGCAGCTCACATCCGACGGCCGCTACGGCCTGGTTTTTAACCAGACAGAGCCCTTCTGGCTGGTCCCCTGGCTCGGCGGTTTTGGGGGCAAGGTCTTCGAAGATGATGGGGTGACACCGAATCTGAATACCAGGGCTATGGTCGAGACCCTGCAATTCATCTATGAGCTCAAGTACACACATAAAATCATTCCGCCTGAGAGCGATTATGCCGGGTCAGATACCCTTTTCAAAGAGGGCAAGGCCGCCATGATCATCAACGGTGACTGGTCTCTGGGTGATTACAAGAAGCACTTCGGCGACAAGCTCGGTATTGCCCGGATACCCAGAGTAAAATCAACGAAAAAATGGCCGGCACCATACACCAGTGGTAAGTTCTTCATGATAACGGCGGATCTCTCCGACCAGAAGCTCATAGCAGTCAAGGGTTTTATCAATTTTGTCACCAACATGGAGAACCAGCTCGACCTGGTAAAGACCCTGACCCGTTTGCCGGCACTGCAAGAGGCATTGGGTGATGAGTTGATCACAACTGATTCAATTCTAAGCGGATCCTCGGAACAGATGGTAGTAGGCACACCGATGCCCACTGTTCTCGAGATGCGCTGCAACTGGGATTCTATGAAACCGGAGCTGATAGCGGTACTATCCGGCACAAAGAGCCCGGAGGACGCTGCCGCTGCTATGCAGAAGTCTGCAGAAGCCTGTATTAAAACTATCGAGTAACCTCATTATAGGCAGATTGAAAGGGACGGGGGAAGGGATTCCTTCGTCCCTTTTTTTTGGAGGTATATCATGCCATCCTTTTCTTTAAAAGTAATACTATCCAGCCTCGGACAAGTGGGATCTACCATTCTAGTCATCGCCGTTGCCACGGCAATGATCGAGGTGGTTCTCTATCTGATCTTTGGAAAGCTTTTAAACCACAAGTACACGCTCCCGATCATGCTCTTAGCCCCTGCCGCTATCGGCCTGCTGCTGCTGATCGTCTATCCCATCGCTTTCGAGATCCGCCTTTCGTTCAGCAATATGAGTCTTCGACACTTCAGGAATCCTACCTATGGGCTGGCTCAGGCAGCTAAAAACTTTAAAAACCTGTTCACCGAACCTGTGCTGAAGCAGCAGTATTTCTTTCCTGTGTTTCTGCGCACTGTTCTCTGGACCGTTGTTCAAGTTACAAGCCATGTTACCCTGGGCCTGGGCATCGCCATGCTCCTAAACAGACCCATGAAACTTCGAGGTCTGTATCGAGCGCTTCTCATTGTACCCTGGGCTCTTCCACCTGTTGTCGCCGGCCTGGCCTGGAGGGGCGAGTTTCACTTTGAGTACGGATTTCTCAATATTATGCTTCAGAACATAGGTCTCTCGCCCATTCAATGGAAATCGAATCCCTTCTGGAATTTCGTGGCCATGAACATTACCAATACGTGGCTCGGTGTGCCCTTTATGAGTGTCATACTCTTAGGGGGACTTCAAAGTATTCCCAATACGTTCTATGAAGCGGCCGATATAGATGGCGCAGGGGGATTCCACCGCTTCCGGAATATAACCTTGCCGCTCTTAAAGCCGGTGATGACGCCGGCGGTAGCGCTCGGCATAATCTGGACATTCAACAACTTTAACGTCCCCTACTTCATCAACGAATTCGAGCTGGAAACATCTGATCTTCTGGTAACCGCATTGTTCAGGGCTGCCTTTGAATACAACCGTTATGGATTTTCCGCAGCCTTTGCCCTCGTCATCCTTTTCATTCTATTTGTTCTCATTGTCACATACGTCCGGTTGACTCAATTTAAAAGTATAGAGCTATCACCGAAACGAAAGGAGGCGGCATCATGAAGCAAAAAGTATCTATCTTTCGATGGTTCTTCTTCAGAGCCAGGGGAGACAGTCCTTTTAAAAGAATACTCATTCACCTCACCCTTATTTTGGTCTGTCTCATCGCCGTCTACCCTGCCCTCAGGGTTATCTCTGTATCTTTGAGGCCCGGCGATCGACTGCTCTCCACGTCACTGGAGATCATTCCTGAAGATGCGACACTGGAGAATTACAAGATTGTCCTGACCGAAAAGGACTTTGTTCGCTGGGTCTGGAACAGCCTGATAATCACGATTTCCACAGCCACCATCGGGCTCATCCTGGCATCTACGTCGGCATACGCCTTTTCGCGCTGGGACTTTCCCGGAAAACGAGCCGGACTGATCTTCCTCCTGACCACCCAGATGATACCCGCCGCCATGTTGATCGTTCCCATCTACATTCTCTCCGCCCGCCTGCATCTCATCAATACCTGGAGAGGTCTCGTTATCGCGTACAGCGTCGGGGCCATTCCCTTCAGCATATGGATGCTGAAGGGATACTACGATACCATTCCTCTGGAGCTCGAGCAGGCGGCATTGATCGACGGCGCCTCCAGGATGAAGACGTTTTTCAGGATCATACTGCCCCTGGCAGCCCCGGCTCTGGCTATCTGCTTCCTCTTTAACTTTATGGCTGCGTGGAACGATTTCCTGCTGGCTCGCGTGATGCTCCAGAAAAAGGAGATGCTCGTCTGGACTCTGGGCCTGAGGCAGATGCAGGGTCAATTCCAAACCCAGTGGGGCGCTTTCTCCGCCGCTTCCGTCATGGTGTCCGTTCCTGTTATGGCTCTATTCTTCTACTCATCTAAATGGCTCCTCTCCGGTTTGACTCTGGGCTCAGTGAAGGGGTAATCCATGAAACGGTCCCAACTTTTCATATTATCTAACACTTTCCTCTGGCTCAGCGTAAGCAGTTTTGCAACCGGGCAAAAGGAAAGCGATGTACTCTACCTGAATTTAACCTGGCATCAGCATCAGCCTCTTTACTATAAAGAGGCTGACACAGAGATTTACTCCCGCCCATGGGTTCGCGTTCATGCAACCAAGGATTATTACGACATGGCGGCTATTCTGGAGAAATACCCCAGGGTCAGGGCTACCTTCAATCTGACGCCTGTTCTCATCAAGCAGCTGGACGATTTTATTGCCGGCGCCAAAGACAAGTATTGGGTTATTGCTGAAACTCCGGCGGAGCGTCTCAACGCAGCTGAAAAAGAATTTATCCTTAGCCGGTTCTTCGATGCCAACTATGACAACATTATAGCCAGGTTTCCCCGATACCAGGCGCTGCTCCGTAAGCGGCAATCTCTCGGTGATCCTGCTCTGGAGGAAACCCGGGAAGCTTTCAGCACCGGGGAGTACAGGGACCTGCAGGTTCTCTTCAATCTAGCATGGTTTGATCCTGATTTCCTCTCTGTACAGCCTCTCGCGCCGTTAGTTCAGAAAGGGGAAAAATTCAGCGAAGAGGATAAAACAATTGTTTTCGACGAGGTGTCAAGGGTCATTAAGGAAGTGATACCGGTCCACAGGCGTCTACAGAAAAAAGGCCGGATTGAGGTAATTACAACCCCTTATGCCCACCCCATCCTTCCCCTCATCTTCAACACCAGGATCGCCCAGAAAAGTGACCCGGCCGGAGAGCGCCCGGAGTGGTTCTCCTATCCCCAGGACGCCGCGGCTCATCTGTCTAAAAGTGTAGATATATATAAAGATAAGTTCGGGCAAAGACCGCGGGGACTCTGGCCGGCAGAGGGCGCAGTAGCCCAGAAGATCGTAAAACTGGTAGCCGATGCGGGATACAAATGGATGGCCTCCGGTGAGCACGTGCTCGCACGGTCACTCAGGCAGGATGGTTTTACCCGCAACAGTCGAGACACTGTTATAGAAGCCGATGCCCTGTACCGTCCTTATTACGTCCGCCATAAGAATGGGCCGCAGGTAGCCGTCGTCTTCCGTGACCTGCGTCTTTCGGATCTATTGGGCTTCGAATATTCGGGCACACCGGGTGAAACGGCAGCCCGGGATTTCATGGACAGGCTGGAGAATATTCGTCTGCGGCTGATAGCTCAAGCCAAAAAAGACCCGGATGCCAAAGGCCCCCATCTGGTCAGTGTCATCCTGGACGGTGAAAATGCCTGGGAGCACTGCCCCAAAGATGGTAAGGATTTCTTACATGCTCTCTACCGTATGCTCTCAGAGAGTAAAACAGTCAAGACCATTACCGTGAGCGAGTACCTCCGGAAATTCCCAAAGCAGAGAGAGATAGACGACCTCTGGCCCGGCGCCTGGTTCAGCCCCGACTACGGAACATGGATTGGCGAGGCGGAAGAGACCAGAGCATGGAATGTCCTTGGTAAGGTCCGCTCACACCTGGCTAAGTACGATATGTATGGAAAAAAAGTTACAAGCCCTGACAAACTTGCCCGGGCCCTCGACGCCATGTATCTGGCAGAAGGCTCCGACTGGTTCTGGTGGTTCGGAGCAGACCAGGATTCCGGAGTGGATGAATACTTCGACACCGCTTTCAGGCAGCTGCTGACTTCTGTCTATACCGCCCTGGGCGATCCTGTGCCCGATTTTCTGCTGGTTCCCATCATTCCCGAGAAACCCGAACCTGCCGAAAGATCCTTTTCAGGCCTTTTCACTCCGTCAATCGACGGCAGAAGCTCCCTGGAAGAGTGGATTAAGTCAGGTTATTACAAAGCGCCAGGAGGCACTCAGGAGAAAGCATTCGATATCTTTGAAAGGTTCAGCTATGGTTTCGACGAAGACAATCTCTACCTGAAAATCGACAGTAGAGAGTCCTGGGCCCAGCTTCTCATCCGGGGTGAACTTCACATCTATTTACAGGTTCCGGGCCAGGGGAATGACATCTCTTTTGTCCAGCACGAAACAGAAAAGCAGCTCATAGGATTTGCCGCGGGCTACTATCTCCAAATAGGGGAAAATGAAGCAATCCTGTTTAAAGTGGGGAAATGGGGGCAGTTGGAAAAGGCAGGCATCGTGTCAAAGCTTAAGACAGATGGATCCGTACTGGAGGCCGCCCTGCCGCTGGAGATGCTTCCCGAGATGGAGACCGGGGACAAGTTACGCTTGAGGACATTTTTCGCAGAACCGGGAAGCATTCTTGATCGTCTCCCGCGAAGCGGACCTGCTGCTCTCATGATCCCGGAAACGGGCACTGCAGAAATCCTTCTGGTAGTGAAGGATCCGGAAGGCGATGATTACGGTCCGGGCACCTATACCTACCCCACCGATGGGGTGTTTAGCAACGGTGTTTTTGATGTAACAGAGTTCAGCGTCAGCCGGGACAAAAAATATATTATATTCTCCTTCGTGCTTTCCGGGTCGCTGACCAATCCCTGGGGCTCAGGTATCGATCTGTCCCTTCAAACCTTAGACATCTATATCGATATTGACCCGGGAAAGGGAACGGGGCGCCGTCATCTTCTGGAAGGCCGAAATGCTTCTCTTCAGAAGGGATTCGGTTGGGAGTACGCCATATGGGTGGAAGGATGGCATCAAAAGATTATCGTACCCAAGACACCGGATGATTCTGCTTCCCGACCCGTGGAGCTCTCGGCTACACAGGTCAAGGTATTGGTCGATGTAGGGAACAGGAAGGTGGTCATCCGACTGCCTCTTGCTGTCTTCAACGAAAAACAAAGCCATGAGAACTTCGGTTATACGGCGGTCTTGCTAAGCCAGGAGGGTTTTCCTTCACCGGGCGTAAGACGGGTTCGGGATGTTGAAGCCACGGCTTCTCAGTGGCGATTAGGCGGCGCCCCGGTAGACACCAACCACACCCGGATTCTCGATTTCATCTGGCCCGATGGAGCAAAACGGTGCCAGGCATCCTTTTTAAACGATTATCGGCCGACCAACGAGACGAGCCTGGATTCCTTGAGCCCTGATGACTTTGCAGTGCTTCCTATGCTAATACCTATAGATAGAAAATAAGGGTTGTGGAGATGAAAGTAACGATACGGAATGTAGCCGAGGCGGCGCAGGTTTCAACTTCTACCGTCTCTCGTGTGATCCACGATGACCCTAGAATCAGCGGTGAGACAAAGAGGAAAGTTGCGGCAGCGGTGAAAAGGCTCAACTACCACCCTCATGCCGTTGCCAGCAGTCTCGCCAGCCGATCCACAAAAACTCTCGGTATCATTCTGCCCAACGCAAAAGAAGAGCTCTTTATGAATCCCTTCTTTATCCAGGCAATGCGGGGAATCAGCATCCATGCCCAGGACCGCGGTTACCATCTCATGTACGCCTTCTCGAAGAGCGAAGAGGAAGAGGTGGAATTTATCAAGAGCTACATTCATTCTAAATGGGTGGAAGGGGTAATACTGCTGACGGTGAGACATAACGATCAATGCATAGCCTATCTCAGATCGCAGCAGTACCCATTCGTTGTTATTGGCAGGCCGGAAGACGCTAACGATATCCTTTGGGTAGACAACGACAATTTCAAGGCCATGTACGATGTGGTCAATTTTCTCGTGGACCATGGAAACCGGGAGATAGCCTTCATCGGAGGCCCCCTCTCATTCAACGTCACGCTGGACAGGCTGAACGGATACAAGCAGGCTCTTCTAAGTCGCGCCATTGCAGTAAATCCTGTTTTGGTGGCGGAAGGAAAGGACTTTACCGAGAAAGAAGGCCACAGGATTTTTCAGAAGATGATATCAGAAAGAATCCCGGAAGCCATCGTCACAACCGATGATTATCTCGCTTTTGGCGTTCTGGAGGTAATTGCGGAAAGACAATTGGAAGGGATCTCTGTGGTGGGATTTAACAATACCCTGCGCAGCAATTACCAGAGACCTACTCTGACCACTGTTGATATTCAACCCGCGGATTTAGGGAGTAAAGCTGCCCGGCTTCTCATAGATCATCTTGAGAAGAGAGCCGTCGTATTCAACCACTACATCATCGAAACACGTCTTATTGAACGGGACAGCACAACGCATTCAGCGAAAAAAGATTGAATATGTTGAAAAGAATCACTGCTGATGACTGGAAGATAATCGAAAATGGCTTCTCCCCTGAAACGAACCGCTTCTTTGAGAGTATCTTCAGTCTCGGCAACGAACATATGGGGCTGCGGGGATTCTTCGAGGAAGGGTACTCGGGGGACAGCCTGCAGGGAACATATGTTGCAGGAATTTATTATCCTGACCCGACCAAAGTCGGATGGTGGAAAATAGGTTACCCTGATTACTATGCAAAAGTAATTAATTCCATAAACTGGATAGGAATCGGAGTAGATCTCGAAGGCCGGCATCTCGACCTGGCAAAGGGGAGAGTCCGGGATTTTAAAAGAGAACTGGATATGAAAAAGGGCTGCCTGAGCCGGACATTTACCTGGATCGGAAAAGACGGACAGGAAACCCGGTTCGCCTTCAACCGTTTCTTGAGCATGGCTGATACATCCATAGCCTGCATTTCCGTGAAAGCCGTACCGTTGAATTACTCGGGAAATATTACCTTTCACATCTACTTAGACGGCAACGTGCAAAATGAAGATACCTATTACGGTGAGTCCTTTTGGGACGAAGTCAACAAGGATCTTAATGAAGAATACTCCGTTATCACAATGAGGACAAAGAAAACCGATTTTTACTTATCCGCGGCATCACGCTTCAAACTTGTCGTGAATGATAGGGATTTTCAAACCAAAAGTCAGATCCTTCAAAAAACCGGATGGGTTGGATACAAAACGAGTCACTTCGCGGAAAGAGGAAAATCAATTGAAATTCAAAAATTCGTTTCTGTGGTTACTTCCAGGGACCATGAGAAAGAAAACCTGGAAAAAGTTGCAATAGATAAGCTGGCCGCAGCATATCGAAAAGGTTACACAAAGCTTTTCAATGAGCATGTACGAGTGATGGAAGAGAAATGGGAAAACTCCGATATCAGTATTGCAGGTGATATTGAAGCTCAGCAGGGAATCCGCTACTGCATTTTTCAACTAAACCAAACGTATTCGGGGAAAGATCCGAGGCTCAATATTGGTCCCAAAGGATTTTCCGGAGAGAAGTACGGCGGGGCTACATATTGGGATACAGAAGCCTTCTGCTTGCCCTTTTACCTTTACACCAAAGAAGAGGCAGCGAGAAACCTTCTCCACTATCGATACCTTCAGTTAAAGCAGGCCAGGGAGAATGCAGGGAAGTTGGGACTGAAGGGCGCCCTTTTCCCCATGGTTACCATGGACGGGCATGAATGCCATAATGAGTGGGAGATAACCTTTGAAGAAATACATCGAAACGGCGCCATAGCCTATGCGATTTACAATTACACCAACTATACTGGAAACGAATCGTATCTTTTTGCAGGCGGCATAGAAATTTTAATCGAAATAAGCCGCTTCTGGGCATACAGGGTGAGCTATAGTCAGCGTAAAGAATGCTATATGATTCTCGGAGTAACCGGACCGAATGAATATGAGAACAATGTTAACAACAACTGGTACACCAATACGATCGCGGCATGGACATTAGAATACACCCTGGAATCTTTGATTCGAATTGGAGAAGTGGAAATGAATCGTTACAGGGAACTGGAAAAAGAATTGGATCTCAGAGAGGAAGAGAAAGCTCTTTGGAGAGATATCATCGAGAGGATGTATTTTCCGTATGTGGATGACCTGGACATTTTTGAGCAGAACGACCTGTATATGGATAAGGAGCAGACATTGGTATCCGATCTGGATCCGAAGGATCTTCCTCTCAATAAGCACTGGTCCTGGGACAGAATTCTGCGATCCTGCTTCGTTAAGCAGGCGGATGTGATTCAAGGTATCTATTTCTTCCCTGAGCGCTACAATCAAGAGGAGATGACACGAAACTTTAATTTCTATGAGCCCAGAACGGTTCATGAGTCATCTCTCTCGGCGAGTATTTACTCTATTGTGGCCAGTCGAATAGGTTACAGGAAAAAGGCATACGAGCTTTACCTGCGAACGGCTCGATTGGATTTAGAAAACTACAACGACGATACGGAAGATGGCGTGCACATTACTTCCATGGCGGGAAGCTGGCTTGCAATTGTTCAGGGGTTTGCAGGCATGTCTGTCCAGGACGGCCAACTGAAACTATCTCCTTATGTGCCGGAAAAGTGGGATGGTTATTCTTTCAAAATTGCTTTTCGGGGAAGAAGATTGAAAATTGATGTAAAAAAAAATTACGTCGAAATCGAACAGATCGAGGGCGAGCCGCTGAAAATCAGCATATTCAATCGCGGCTACCACTCTCAGACAGGAAAAGCCGCCAGAGCGCCCATACAAGAATAGATTCTACCGGGCAAAACCTAAATTTTTTAAAAATTCCATACTTGACCAGGCGGCGGTCCGGGCATAAATTTGCAACGGGATGTCATTTGCAACCTATTTTTTCCAGAAGGTGGTAGTGAGTATGATAAGCACAGTATATATTTCCAATCTGCCCGTCATCATGGCGAAACTCAAAAACCATTTTATATAATCCTGATAAAAAGCATAGTTTTCAGCGGGACCTATTTTCCCAAAACCGGGTCCTATGTTCCCCAGGGTTACCAGGGCAGATACCATGGAGGTTAGAATATCATTGCCGCCTGATGCGACTACTAAAGTAGTGAGCAGCAGCATAAAAAGGTAAAGGAAAACAAATCCGGAGATTGCATAAACAATATCCTTTTTTACCTTAGTGCCGCTTATTTTTATGCTGAATATTCCTCTGGGATGAATAAGGTATTTCATTTCATTGATTCCCTGCTTAAAAAGGGTGACGATTCTAACCACCTTTATTCCCCCGCCCGTTGAGCCGGAACATCCCCCAATAAACATGAGAATAAACAAAACGATTTGTGAAATAGCAGGCCATTTTTCAAAGTCTGTAGTCGAGTATCCTGTAGTAGTAAGAATAGATGCAGCCTGAAATCCGGCATAGCGAAGACTATTTCCGATAGAATTGTAAACCCTTCCGTGCAGGTTAAAAGTAATGATGACTGTAGAAACTAAAAATATTAACAGATATGCTTTTAGTTCTGCATTATTAATGATATTTCTCCATTTGCCTGTTATAAGTCTGAAATACAGGATAAAATTTGTTCCTGCCATTATCATAAAAACAGTAATAACAATATCAATATAGGCAGAATTATAATGCCCTATACTTCTGTTCTTTGGAGAAAATCCGCCTGTCGCCATGGTACCAAAAGTTTGGGTAAGGGCCTCAAAAAGAGTCATCTTTCCTGCCATCAGAAGAAGGGTTTCGGTGATAGATAAGACGATATAAATATACCAGAGAATTTTTGCCGTTTCTGTTATTTTTGGGGTAATTTTATCCAAAGTCGGGCCCGGGGCTTCAGCTTTTATCAACTGTAATCCGCCTATTCCCAGAATAGGGAAGATGGCCACGGTTAATACCACAATTCCCATTCCCCCCAGCCAATGGGTCAGGGAACGCCAGAATAAAATTGATTTAGGCAGGCTTTCAATATTGGTGAGAATTGATGCTCCGGTTGTTGTGAAGCCCGACATGCATTCAAAAAAGGCGTCCGTGAAATGAGGAATAGAACCTGATAGAAAAAATGGAAGGGCGCCGAAAAGGGAGGCAAAAATCCAGCTCAGTGTTACAAATAGAAATCCCTCCCTTGTGGACATAATATTACGGCTCTTATCTCTGGTTAAGAATAGCATTAATACAAAAAATATAAGAATCAGAAAAATTGGAATCAGAAAGCTTTTAACAACCTCTACTTCATCGTAGTAAAAAGCTATAAAAACGGGTATCAACATAAAAAAGGAAATAATTAAAAGTAATACTGAAACAATCTTAAGGACTTGTTTAATATTCACGGTTAGCGGGTAAACATCTCTTCTATTTTTTCTATGGATTCCTTTCTGGAGATCAGGATAATATGATCGCCGTTCTGGATTACAAATCTTCCATCAGGAATGATATTCTGTTTTCCCCGCGTTACATAGGTAATTAATGAATTATGAGGAAATTTTATTTCTCTAATTTTTTTCCCGATAACTCTGCTTGATTTTTTCACTGAGAGTTCAATAACCTCTACTTTGCCGCCTGAGATACTGTGTACACTCCTGATGTTGCCCCTTCGGATAAACTTTATGATTGTATTTACCATACTGTTTTTTATACTGACAGGAACATCAACACCCAGGTTAGAGGCGATATTGACGTAATTATTTGTTTTTACCAGTGCTATGGATCTTTTAATGCCAAAGGTTTTTGCGTATATAGCTGTTATAATATTCAATTCCTGGTTTTCAGTAGTTGCAATAAGTAAATCACAATTGGATAATTGTTCTTCCTCAAAAATTCCCTCGTCTGAAATATCTGCATTAATAATTAAGGCACCAGGAAAACGCTCCGAAAGCATTTTACAGTGTTCGTAGCTTTTATCCACAATACTGATTTTCCTTTTCCTTTTCTTGATAAAGGAGCTAATAAGTTTGTTAAAAATTTTAAAACTGCTTTCCTGGGACTCCATAAAGTGACTGGCAACATGGCTGCCTATTCTTCCGCCTCCTATAATAACAATTTTATTGAATTTTATCTTTTCTTTTCCTACATGAGCAAATATTTTTTCAAGATTCTCCTCTATTGCAACAATGTATAGATTGTCGTTTACTTTAACCACGGTATTCCCGGATGGAATAATATAATAATTCTCCCTCAATATTACGGCTACTAAAAACTCTATTTGTAAGCTTTGTTTTATCTCCTGCAGGGTTTTGTTTTTGAAAGGTGAAGTTTCATTTACAGTCATATTTCTCATTTGGACATTGGTCTTCTCAAAAAACATGATATCACTTACTGCTCCATGGTCCACGGTTCTGGTGATTACCCTGGCGGCTTCTATTTCCGGATTTACGATATAATCAATTCCGAGAAAGGGTTGGTCTGAAATCCGGGTACTGGAGTAATCAATGTTTCGGACCCGGGCTATCTTATAGGGAACATTAAATTCACTGGAAACCATGCCGCATGAAATCATATTTACTTCATCAGAATCGGTTACACTGATAAAGAAATCAGCTTTATCGATCCCTGCTCTTTTTAAAACCCCAAGATTATTCCCTGCATCATTTATCACCATGCAATCCAGGTAGTTTGAAGCATGTCTTGCTCTATCAGGATCTTTCTCAATGAGTACGACGTGTTTATTTTCATCAACAAGCTGTTTTGCTATCTGAAAGCCGACACTGCCGGCACCAACAATAACTACATTCATAATGCTTAAATTTAGAACATATTATTAGTGAGTGTCAATTTGATGATTAAAATATTTACTGTGTATAAGCCTGGCGCTGCAATTAGAGAAGTTAGGAAACTTTTTTTGCTCCTTTTTTCGGTTTCTTCTGCTCCGCCGAAAGATTGCTGTAGGTTTAGCTTCTTAGTTACCTTCGGTTGCAAATCGGAAGCGCACACGCATACTTAAGTACCTATGCAAAAGTAGTCAGGTAGCCGGCATTACGAAGGCTTGAGGGTCGCACTGAGTGGCAAAATTCCTGTAGATCTTACATCTCTTTTTAAAATCCGGATTATCTTAAAACTGAGTATTGAATAATCCCGGATAAAAATAGTTTGATAAAAGCTTATCTTTATATTTTGAAACACCTATTTCTGCTCTTAAGACAAGAATTCTGGAACAATCAACACATGAACCCATATGAAGAACTGGTGCAATACCTAAAGCTTTGCAAACCTCTTTTAATCCATCTCCAGTCATTTCTTCAGCTTCCAGCAGTAATAATCCCGCTTTCAAAGGGATCTATTTTACATGGACCTAATGTACAACTATTACAACATACTCCTAATTGACCAAAACCGCATTGTGGCTGCTGTTTTTCCAGCTCTCATTCATGAAACCCAGGTTTGACACTTCCAAAAGTTAATTCTTTACCATAAAAGAAATTATAAATTTCATTTTGGTCACGTTGTATCTACATTGGTCTTTTATGCGAAATATCACCTATATTTTCCTCATTCATTCAGGTCTAATTCAGATACTCAACCCCCAAATCCAATACCAGCTGCTCTTTATCTGATTTGTTTTTGCTCCTCTGAAACGATAGCTTTTCAGGATTCATAGCATTCCTAACCCCTAAGCTGCTCAAAACCTTTTTCACATTATTATCTATCTTTGTGGAAATGTATGATATCTTCACGGCTTTCCCATTTTCGGATTTGAACTCTAAAGGAATCAATCGTACATCATATAACTCTTCAAAAAGTGTCATCATCGTTAATGGCTCTTCCCCGGTTCTTCTTATCTTCTTAACCACCTTGTCGTATTTATCGTAAGCTTCCGGAAATAGTTCTTTGACCTTCTTCTCCATCAAGGTCTCAATCAAGAGTGCAAAATAGCTGATCATAACATGCCCTCGGATACGGGTCTCTTTGCGCACATGCATGGGACGAATATCAAACTCATCTTTGACGATTCGAAATGCCTGCTCCACCTTTTGCAGCGACTTATAGGAGCGCTCAATTTCTGCTTTATCGATCTGCTCAGAAACTTCTGTCTGGATGAAATAACGACCATCCAGGCTTTCTTCCTTCTCAATAACAGCTTCAATTTCCTGAACCTCCAAGCGATAAACATCGTCCTGGCCCTCTATCTTTTCCATGCTTAGGTTATACAATCTCGTTATGTGCTTTTTGGAGAGAAATGATTTTAATCTATCATTCGACTTCTTGACCTTTTTCAAATTCCCTACCAGCTCGGTTTCCTCTATGAGCTTTCGAAATAAATCGATATTTCTATCCCGTTTCCTCCGTGTTTTCCTTGCTACCTTCTTATTATATCCGGCTATGAATCGAACCCCCTTTGGATATTTCTCCTGAAGCGTAGGTGACAAATCAGAATAACCAAACTCCTGAAGCGGCTCCTCAGGGTTTTTGAGCACTTTCTCAAGCAGATGATCAACCACTTTACGATTCCTCTTCTGCAATCCCAAGATGTACTCGTATTCATGCCCTTTGATCATTTCTATGTTTTTAATAGTTATCATCCCACGATCACCCACAATAATGGCCTTCTTGATTCGAAATCGCTCCTTCAAATCCTCTACAACTTCCTGCACCGTGGTCTTGTCTAATCGATTGCCTTCAAATACATGATGGGCGATCGGGATCCCATCCCGGCTCATGACAAGGCCAACAACGATCTGATCTAAATCCCCTCGTCTGTCACGGGAAAATCCTTTCTTCCCAATTTCTGCTTGTTCGCCTTCAAAATAGGTGGATGTAATATCGTATAGGATCAAACTGTTATCCAGTCCATATCCCAAAAGCCGGTAATAAAGTTGCTTCTCGATGTTTTCCTTAGCCTTGCACAAATAGTCTAGGGCTCTGTAGTAGGTATGAAGTTGTTCCTCTTCATCCTCCGGGAAGTTGACAAAGTTCTTCATCTGGGAAAACAAGGAACGATAATACCAGCGGAAACAGGCCAGCTTACTCCCCGGGTCAGAAAACCTATTGGCGGTTTGAATTAAAGCAATACGAGAAACTGAAATCTCCACTTTTTCAGACACAGCGTAATCGATGATCTGCTCCAGACCCAACTGATGCCAGAGAGCAATCACTGGTAAAATGCTACCATAGTGATAGCCTTTGCCCGCTTCGAAGTCGGCCTTGCCGAACCTTTTCTCCATACCTGTAGCCCGAATAAAGGAGGCGGTTAACCGCTCGATTTGCTCCTCTGACATTCTTGTGATATTCCCCAGGCTCGCCAGGACCCGGGTTGCTGGTTGACCTTTTTTATTTCGGTAAGATGTAACGAATTGCAGGTATGTATTGTCGTCAGTGGTTGACGTACGAAAACGGGCCATGGTTTTCCCTTATGTATCTACTATTATTAGTGCCATGATAACATCATTTATTTCTATTGTCAACAGTTATTCTAAAAATATATTAAATTATTTAGATATTCTTGTATCTACATTGTTTCTGAGTAAAAAAGTGTGAAAAAAACCATTTGCTTACGTAGAAAAGAATTACAAAACGAATATTTACTCAAATTCGCTGAAAATCACCGATTTTCGCCATTAAGTGTCAAACCTGGGATGAAAACCTGCGCCTGCAATTCCTGGCAGGAGAATGCCTCCGGGCAGCAATCTCCCAGGCGGTTGAGAAAAAAATCAATCACCATGGTCATTCTGCCTGTTATACTTCTGTTTGATTTCTTTCCTTCCTGAGACTTCGTCCTCGCTCACCAAGTCCTTAGAGCCTCATCCTCACTCAAAATGTCCGCATCAAATCCTCCTCTCTACCTTCCTCAC
Source organism: Spirochaetales bacterium (assembly GCA_030615505.1). Classification (GTDB taxonomy): domain Bacteria; phylum Spirochaetota; class Spirochaetia; order SZUA-6; family DRHE01; genus JAUWZD01. The sequence goes on from JAUWZD010000022.1 coordinate 33,401, forward strand.
TTATAGCAATTCCTATCACTTCACTATCACTTGTTCACGGCCAAAGCTTGACTTTTCTACACATGGGGATTATAAAAAATCACTATGCCTCATTAAGTTCAGGAGTTGTTATATTGAAATACAAACTGGAAGATATAGCAAATTACGCCAGGGTTTCTGTAAGTACCGTCTGGCGGGTAATTAACAATAAAGATATTGTAAAAGGGGAAACAAGAAACAGGGTTTTAGATGCAATAGAAGCACTGGATTACAGAATGGATAATATATTTACCAATCCTCAAACAATGTATAAATACAACATTGCCATATTCTTAAGAGAGAATGACTATAAGAAAGTATTCGAGCTTAAATATGGAATTGAAAGGATGACAGAACCTATTGCATTTAAAAAGAAGATAGAGTCATCGGGAGGAAAAGCCCTGTTTTTTGAAATGGATGATTTAAGCGCATCGGATTTAGATAAATTGATTGACAGGAAAAATATTCATGGGGTAATCGTATTCGGGGCTGAAGATTCTGATCATGAACTGGTAATAAGGCTTAAGAATATCGGGGTGTCCTTTATTGTTACTAACGGAATTTCTGACTTTGTTAAAAATAATGGGATAAGTTTTGTTGAATATGATGATTTTAACGGAATTGCCGATATTGTAAAATATTTTAAAGAGAATGAAAGAACGAATCTGGTAATGTTTAATGGACCTGATAAGATGTGGGTTTGCCAGGAGAGAAAAAACGCATTCTATTACTCTATTAAGAAGCTTAAAATCGCTGATAATCCCCTGTTTTACTATTCAGGAGAATTTGATTTTAAAACAGGTCAGGAGGGAGTTTTAAAGCTGAAGGAATTGGGTCTTATTAAAAAAGTCAATGGAATAATATGCGGCAGTGATGTTATTGCAATCGGTGTGATCAATGAGCTTTTAAGAATGAAAATCGATATTCCTGATGAAATAGCTGTTTTTGGATATGATGATACGCCTATTTGTGAATATTTCAATCCTTCTATTAGTTCGGTAAAACGCGATTTAAAGCATTATTCAACCTACATTGTAGAGAGGTTGTACGATTTAATCTTTACAAAGAACAAATTGCAGATTCATATCTATATCAAGACCTATCCTGTTTACAGAAAGTCAACCTAATATTTTTTTCATAATTATTGAAAATATTTTCATAAATTATTGACAAATATTTCTCTTCTGTTATTATAAACAGAAGAGGAAATTGTATATTTGAACCCAAAAGAAAATATTAAGATCCGGGGAAATTGTTATAAACTCGTAATAAATAGAGAAAACGGGGCAATTGAGGAGCTGCGCGATAAAGGGGATTTAAAAGGAACAAATCTTGTCCTTGGAGCAGGATATGATTATAAGCAATATACCTTTGGCAGGCTTTTTCTAAGTAAAAACAGCATCTGTCACTTTATAAGTCTAAAATTGAAAAATTACTCAAAGGATAAGCATGCGGAATTCACTGATAATACCGGTAGAAATTTTATCCGATACAATTTCTTCAAAAGCTTTTTTGAAATTGATTTCTCTATTACTGGAAATAATTCAGATAGAGCAGGAATAGAGCTTGATTTCAATTTTGTAAATTGCCCTGGTACGAAAGATTGGCAAAATCAAATTATTCCGGCATCTCCTTATTTGGAAAAAAATAATAAAAACGGATTCTATCTAATGTCCCGACCCATGGGCAGGTATATCATTTTAGTATTCCCGGAACCGATTTCCTGTTGGAGAATAAAATACTCTGATTTCGGACATCATCTGCTTGGATTTCAAGTCTTATTGAAAGTAGAAGATTTAAAATTCAGGAATAATGAACCACTTCCCGCCTATAAAAGATCATCAATTAGAATTGGCTTTGCCCAAAGCCCTGAAGATGCTTATTTAAAAATCAGCGAAATGGGAGGCTTTCCGGTTGTGTTTTCTCCAACTTCAGGAGGTATAAACAGAACAAATCTCCCTATCAAAGTGGTGGGAAATGTCGATGATTTAACTCTCATTAATCCCGATCTTACGAGAGAAAACATCACTTCATTGCTTGATAAAAATAAAACCGCTTCAATTCTCTTAGAAAAACCGGGCAAATATCAAATAGCGGCAAGGTATGGAGATAAAGAGTCCCTCTATTCTTTTTACAGCGCTCCTGACTGGGAAAATATGATTAAAAAAGCAGCCGAATTTGGAGCAGAGCATTTTCAATTAGAAAAAGGTTGTTTTGCAAGAGCTGTAGACTCCAATACCCTGGACTACAAGGGATTAAGAGTAATAGGGGGATATTCATTCGGAAACCCATATGAAGAACATTCATGCGCAAGCGGTGAATTCGGCGGATTCCTCTGCTGGAGCGGATTGAAAAGCATGCTTCAATTTGGAGAAACGGATGAATTAAAAGAAAGCGCTCAAGGGTATTTTCTCTCATGGGCACTGCAGAGAAAAGCAAAGGAGAATAATTACTTCCCAAATGCAATCTCTCCTGTTGAACAGGAATTTATGGGATACAAATTCTCCCCCGGTCATATATATAAGGAGCAGCTCTACATTCAGCATGAAGGATGGTTTTTAGAAGAGTTTTGTGATTATTTTCTTTTAACCGGCGAGAGGTCCATTCTTAAAACCATTGAGCTTATTGCTTCCCATATGATAGATGAGCATCAGGATGAAAACGGTGCATTGATTAATATCAGTTGTCATAATAATGGGGTATTCCAGAGAGTTGATTATACAACCTGTTCAACGCCGGTAATAGGGTTGATTAGAGCAGGCAATCTTTTAAAATCTGAAAAAATATTACTGGGAGCGGAGAAGGCTTGTGATCACCTGGTTAATAGGGGGCTTATTTTCCCTACTGAAACTATACCCGGGGTGGAATTTATCGATGAAGGCTCTATGGCCTGCACGGCATTAACTCTAATCTATGCATATCTCAATTTAAAACGGAAGAGTGAGTACAGAGATACGGCTCAAGAATTGCTCAGTCTTCATGAAAGCTGGATAATAAAAACACCGCTTATCTCACTTTTCGGTTCCTCTTTTCGCTATTGGGAAAATACTTGGGAGACAAGGGATTGGGGGGCCTCAATCAATGGAGGCCATGCATGGACAATCTGGACTTCGGAGGCAAAGTATTACAATTACTTTATTGAAAGGAGATTTAATGATCTAGTTGATTCATTCTCCGGATTTGTAAGTAACATGCCCAAGGTTCAAGAAGACGGCGCTATCTATTCAAACTTTACTCCGGATTATATTACCGGCAAGTTCGATCACAATGGCTATAAATTCGAGCCCCGCTTTTTGGCTAACAATTTCCCTATAAGAACCTATTCAGCTTCCGGTTCCTACTTTTTAATCAGGGCCAGTGAAACATGGTTCTTTACCAGTGCCATTGGATTCTGGAATGGAAAGCTTCTTGCCCTTAATGGAATATTGGAAAAAAACTCAAAATTCTTAAGTCATGCACCACACTTTAAAAATCTAGCTATTGAAAAGAGAGTTGGAAGAATCATTTTAGACCATGAAGGAACTTTAGAAATATTTAAATCCATTGGACTCAAGCAAATCAATATGACCAAGGGGAAAATCTTAAGTGAGAGTCCTGAAAAATTAATTGTTGAGTCTGAGCATGGCAAAATAATTTTTTCTGCATGAGAAATAATTAAAGGAGGTGATGCAAAAACGTACCGACAGGCAGCGGTATATCGACCCGTTGGGTTAAAGTATACCGCGCTATAATCCAAAGCAGTTTATAAACTGTCTAACTTTTAAAAAGGAGTATAGAGATGACAAAAATCAAAGGCATTTTAATTCTTCTGTTTATTCTTGTGTTTTGTACTACAATTTTTGCCGCGGGAAAACAGGAAGCAAAAGAAGATAAGGTGGTTCTCAAGTATTATCAGTACAAACCGGAGATAGTTGATCAACTGGATAAGCTTGCAAACATCTTCCATGAGCAGAATCCAAATATAACTTTAGAGATTGAATCGGTGGGCAAAGATTATCTCACGGTTTTAAAAACCAAGATTGCCTCCGATGACATACCCGATATTTACGCAGTTCAGGGCGCTATCTATATGAGGACTTACGTAGATGAAGGTATTCTGGAAGACCTCACAAACGAGCCGTTCATGAAGAGAATTGCTGATGCTGCCAAGCCGGCTGTAACCTACAATGGAAAGATATATGCACTGCCTTTAGATCTTGCCGGCCTTGGGGTGATATACAACAAGAGCTTATTCAAGAAAGCAGGTATTGGAGATCCGCCCAAAACAGTCTCTGAACTTAAGGATGTCATTCGGAAGCTGAAAGGCATTGGAGTGATTCCCTTTGGAGTCGCCTTTAAAGAGGAATGGACTCTAAGGCATATGTTTGCCATGGGTCAGGCCGCAACGGTTGAGCCGATAAAGTTTGCAGATGAAATGAATGCCGGAAAAACACAGTTCTGGAATGACAAAATGAACAAGGCTTTCGAGACCTTCGATCTAATTGCAGCAAACTGCAATGACAAGCCTTTTGAAAGCGATTATACAAATGAAACCACTATTTTTGCCCAGGAAAAAGTCGCCATGATGACTCAAGGCCTTTGGGCAATGATGAATGTATTCAAGGTTAACCCGGATATTGATGCCGGCATGTTCGGCCTTCCTGCATTTGAGGATCCCGGCATGGCAAGGCTGATGGTGGATGTTGATTATCGCATCGGAATAAATGCAAAATCAGAACATGTTGCAGCTGCAAAGAAATTCCTGGATTTCATGACATCCAAAAATGCAGTAGATATATGGATAAGTGAGTGCAAGCTGATCTCTTCGGTAATAGGAACCAGGGTTGATGCAATCGGTTCTTCCGTGGCATTGGACATAAAGGGCTATATTGACTCTGATAAAACCTATCCCTGGGGTTATGCTTACTGGGCATCCGGATTGAGCAGTGAAATCGGAAAGCTCATGCAAAAATATTACTTGGGAGAATTGACTAAAGAACAGGTCTGCTCAACAATGGATGATCTATGGAAGAAGGCAATCAGTAAGTAAAAACTACTTCGATGTCGAGGAGGGACAGCCGCATTCAGGCTGTCTCCCTCGATTTTTTTTGTCATGGATTGGAGAATTAGCCAAGGTTGATCAAAAACAAAGTATTAAGGACGAATATTAACTTCCTGGTTTTTTTACTGCCCGCCTTAATCCTCTATATTACCTTTTTTCTGTTTCCTCTTTTTTCGGGAGTACTCTACTCCTTTACAAGATGGAACGGAATAAGCTTTACAAAGGAATTTATCGGACTGCGGAACTTTAGGGAAATTTTATCGGATGAAAGATTTTTAGACTCATTATTTTTCACATTTAAATATGCTTTTTTGAATATTGTACTAATAAATGTAATTGCATTTGCTTTAGCCTTAATGCTGGATAGACAGATAAGGGGTGTCGGATTTTTAAGAAGCATATTTTTTATGCCCAATGTAATCAGTATGGTTATAGTAGGTTTTATCTGGCAGTTTATCTTTATGAATGTGGTGGGTGAAATCTCAAGCTTTACAGGGCTGCCCTTCCTCAATCAGAGCTGGCTGGGTGATCCCGATATCGCTCTTTATTCAGTTGTATTGGTTTCAGTGTGGCGGGGCACGGGCTATATGATGATTATTTATCTGGCAGGACTACAGACCCTTGACAGAGAAATAATTGATGCCTCGAGGATTGACGGAGCATCCGATTGGGGAAGATTTATCTATATTATACTGCCCTTAATGATACCCTCCATCAATGTTTGCCTGTTCATGACCATCGCAAACTCTTTTAAGATGTTCGACTTGGTATTCGCCATGACACGTGGGGGACCCGGATATGCTACGGAAGTAATATCCCTAAATATATATAACGAAGCATTTTTAAAGGATAGATACGGATACGGTATTGCCAAGGCAGTGTTTTTGACTCTCATTATACTCATAATAACATATATTCAGCTTAAGGTTTTAAAGAAAAAAGAAGTAGTTCTCTGATGATGAAATCGACAAGAAAAAACTCAGTTATATTTTTTCTTTTACTCTTATTGGCCCTATTTTTTACAATGCCTGTCTACTTTACTGTCATAAACTCATTTAAACCCTTAAAAGAGATTGTTACATCTTATACCAGTATGCCTGAAAGCTTCTATCTGGGTAATTATATAAAGGCATGGATAAAAACAGATTATCCCAGGGTATTTTTAAATAGCCTAATTATTACTGTTTTTAGTTTAGTAGGCATTATTACAATCAGTTCTATGGCCGGATATATACTGGTTAGAACTCCCGGTAAGGTAAGCTGGTTTCTATTTATAATTATTGTTTCATCAATGATTATCCCTTTTCATTCCATAATGATTCCCCTAATTATTGTTATAAAAAGACTGCATTTCTCCAATTCAATTCCGGGGATAATAATTGTATATTTGGGGCTGGGGTGCAATTTCGCAATATTTCTCTACCATGGTTTCGTTAAAACAATACCCAAAGAACTGGAAGAATCTGCCCTTATAGACGGATGTTCTCAATTTCAAACCTTTTTTAAAATCGTTTTCCCACTGCTTACCCCTGTTACCAGCACAATAGCTGTTTTAGATGCACTTTGGATCTGGAATGATTTTTTACTTCCTCTTTTATTATTGCAGAAGAGGTCAGTTAAAACCATTCCCCTGTCTCAATATATCTTCTTTGGTCAGTATTACAGCGAATGGGGACTTGCCCTTGCAGGCCTGACACTGGCGGTTATCCCTGTTATTATATTCTATATATTTATGCAGAAGTATATAGTCAAGGGAATAACTGCAGGGGCGATGAAAGGCTAGGGTAGATATAAAAATAGTTGAGCCTAATATTTTAGACTCACAACATATCTAAAATTTAGGAAATCTCCCTACGCATCATTTAAAAATTTAAGGAATTTTTTTAAAATAGACAAAGGAGTCAGTTAAATAGATAATGACCGCATAGAGTTGAACTTGATAACCTTCGGCAGGAACTGAAAGACAACGAGTAACCGAGTAACTCAAGTTAAAAAATTATCTCTTTATGCAAGGAGACACGAAGCAATGAATATAATATTAATTATTTTTGACTCGCTGCGAAAGGATTGTGTGGGGGTATACGGCTCTCCTCCATGGGGAAAGATCCATACGCCTCATTTTGATGCCTTTGCCAAGGAATCGCTGGTAATGGAAAGAGCGTTTCCTGAATCCCTCCCCACCCTGCCGGCCCGAAGGGCAATTTATACAGGCAGGCGGGTATATCCCTTTCATAACGGTGATTTTCACCTGAAAGGAGACTTTATCGGTGCTCCGGGTTGGGGGCCGATCCCGGAGGATCAGCCCACCCTGGCTGAGATCTTAAGTGAAAACGGCTACCGCACAGGCCTGATTGCCGATGTCTACCATATGTTCAAACCCTCCAAGAACTACTGGCGCGGATTCGACCAGTGGACATTCCTGCGCGGTCAGGAAAAAGACCCCACCCGCTCCGGCCCCGGACTGACCCAGGAACAGATCGATTACTGGCTCCCAGAGGAGATGCGGGGCAGGGGCAAGGCAAGAATCGAGTTTATACAGCAGTGCATCATGAATATGCATGACCGAACCAGGGAAGAGGATTACTTTGCTCCGCGGGTCCTAAAGGAAGCTGCGCTGTGGCTCGAGCAGAATCAGGATGCGGATAAGTTCTTCCTGACTGTTGAGTCCTTCGACCCGCACGAGCCCTGGCTGGCGCCCCCTCACTACCGGAAGATGTATCTTAAGGATGAAGGCCCAGAGCAGGTCTTCTCTGTTTACATGAATACGGACGAGCTCAGTAAAGCACTTCTTGCTCGTACCCGGGCGAATTACAGCGGAGTTGTCACCATGTGCGACCGCTGGTTTGGGCACTTTATGGAGAGCATGAGAGTTCTTGGACTGCTTGATAACACGATGGTCATCTTTACATCCGACCACGGTCATTCCATAGGTGACCGGAATTATCTGGGTAAACGGGGTTATCCCTCAACTCCTGAGGTATTCGACGTTCCACTCATGATTCGCTTCCCCAGGGCGGAAAACGCAGGCTATACGAGCGATATGTTTGTACAGCACCATGACATTACGGCTTTAATCCTTGAGAAAGCGGACGTAAAGCCTCCTCCTGAGATAGACGGCATTTCCTTTCTTGAAAATGCCCTAAGAAGCAAACCCGGCCGGCGCGAGCACGTAACCATAGCGTGGGGATCTGCGGTGACAGTAATCACGGACAAGTGGTGGCTTAACTGTAAGGTAGACGGCAGTGGTGTGCTGCTCTACGACCTTCGGACTGACAGGCCGCACGATGAGAACCTGGCGGACAAACACCGCGGCGTTGTGAATGATCTCTTTATCCGGGCAAAAAAAGATGCTAAAGTAGATTTTCCTGACTGGCTTGTAAGTCTTGCCGGGAGCCATGCCGATGCACCGGGGTGCAGCGATCTGGCTGCACGAGCATAATATAAATTCCTGAGAAGCATGATAGGTTTCATTATCTACCTGTTCCTTTTCAGATTATACTCTAAAATATCAAGAAGAATAACGCGGTATTTTTCACGAATTCCGGACAGGGAATTAATTAGCGTCCGTGCTTTTGCCGCCAGGGCGGAGACCTTCTCATTAATGAGCTTTCGGATTCCAAGATCAACGATCAAATTATGTACATATTCTAAATCAGCGGTATTGAGATTCTTATTTCCTAATATTCCGGCGAGTTTTACCCTCTGCTTATCATTTGCCCTCTGGATCAGGTATAGATAATAGAAGGTTTTTTTTTCTTCCTTGATGTCCGATCCCACGGGCTTTCCGATTTTTTCTTCATCTCCGTAAAGGCCTAGCTCATCATCCCTTATCTGAAAAATGATACCCAGGTATTCCCCTATCTCTTCAAGGCTTGATAAAATATCGCTTCCGCGGTCAGCGAGAAGGGCCCCCATCATCAGGGGTAGAGAAAATGTATAACGCCCCGTTTTATACAGATATAGATTGTATATTGTTTCCTCATTAAGCTCTCCCCTCCACGATCCCAGATACACATCCTGCATCTGAGCTACAGCGACACAGGTGATTTCTTTTGTAAAGAGGCTCAGTACTCTCTGCCGGATGAGAGGAGAAACTTTTAAGCTTGTAAGAATCTCATAGGCTGAAAAGATGGCCATGTCCCCCGCACAGATTCCCATGGACTCTCCGAAATGATAGGCGTCAGGAAAATGCTCAGTTTCTCCCAGCCGGTGATACTGAGAAAAAATTGTTGGCAATCCCCGGCGCGTTTTGTCCCGATCCATGATATCATCATGGATTAAAAAGGCAGAGTGAAGGAGCTCTAAGGCAGCCGCAGCCCTTATAACTTCCTGATCCGGAGATTCACCGAACATCATAAAGGACAGGACCACCAATTTCCCCCGGATCATCTTTCCCCCGGATGTGAATTCCTTTAGCCTCCGGCATAAATCCGGACCCCACCGGTTGATCAAGGACAGCTCCGCTGCTTTGTTTTTAAAAAAGCTTTCCAGGCAGGTTTGAATTTCCTGATGCTGCTGTTTTAGTAAATCAAGCATAACTTACAACTTCTTTTTGAATTAACTCTGCTTCAAGCTCAAACTCACTGCATCTTTCAATAACTACTCCCACTGTTTCTTCTTGCTCTGCAATGGGAAATTTAAAAATATCCTCCACTGATTTCATGTTTATGTTACACGAAAACTCCGCAATCTGCACTATAATTTTGACAAATTTCTATTTCCTTATTGACAAGTCATGAAGAATATGTAATGCTTCCGCCAATTTATGAGCATTGCCTTAACAAAATTGCAGCTAATGCTGCAGAGAAGAACTCCGGCCCGGCCGGGGTTTTATTTTATATATTGGAAAGAGAGCCTTTGGCTCTCTTTTTTTTTGACCTTTTAAATAGGAGGATGTATGTCAAATAATTTCTTTTCCCGATTAGAAGAAGTCTGTAAGAAAAAGGAAAGTCTTCTGTGCGTAGGACTTGATCCAAGGATCAGTATAAGCGGGAATGAGGATATCGTTTCAACCATTTTAGACTTTAACAGGAAGATAATTGAGGAAACGCATCAATATTCAGCCTGTTTTAAGCCGAATATTGCTTTTTATGAGGCCTTTGGGCTTGAAGGGCTTCAGGCTTTAAAAGATACCTTAAGCCTTATACCGGATGAAACCCCTGTAATCCTTGATGCCAAAAGAAACGATATAGGTCATACTGCAGGCGCCTATGCGCAGTCTATTTTCGGCTATTACCGGGCTGACTGCACAACAATCAATCCCTACTTAGGAAATGAAACAGTGCTCCCATTTTTAAAATATCCGGGAAAGGGGATCTTTGCTCTCTGCAGGACTTCTAACCCAGGATCCGCGGCCATTCAGAGATTAACGGTTTTAAAGAAAGGTATAAATCCTCTCTACCTTGAAATAGCCCGGGAAGTTTCAAGCTGGGGACGGGAGATAGGTCTCGTGGTCGGGGCAACAGATATAGAAGCGCTTGAGAGGATCAGGGAAGAGCTGCCGGAAATCTGGATTCTCTCCCCGGGTATCGGGGCCCAGGGCGGATCCATTGAAGAGACTGTTCGTGCAGGCATACGTTCGGACCAGTTGGGTCTCCTGCCCGTAGTGGCCAGATGTATCTGCCAGGATCCGTGCCCCGGAAAAAAGGCCAGGATCTTTAGAGACAGGATAAATTCGGCTCGCCTGAAGGCAAGAAAAAGCTTTCATCTGGGGAAACCGGATAAAGATCCTGAAAAGCTGAATTTGCTCAAAGAAATCGTTCAAAACGACTGTCTGAAACTGGGCAGGTTCAAACTCAAATCCGGCAAGATCTCCCCCTTCTATCTCGATTTAAGAAGAATTATCTCCAATCCTTCCTTGCTTGCCGGAATAGCAGATGTGTATATAAAGCTTATGGAAAAGCTTGAATTCACAAGAATAGCAGCCGTACCTGTAGCCGCAATTCCCATTGCTACTGCAATTTCCATGAAAACGGGAATCCCATTCATATATCCCCGGATTGTGCCCAAGGGTCACGGAAGCGGCAACCGGATTGAAGGAAGCTTTTCCATGGGAGAAAGGGTCGTTCTTATTGATGATCTTATCACCACAGCTAGAAGCAAACTGGAGGCTATTAAAATCCTCGGTGAAGAGGGTCTGATCGTAAGCGACCTGATCGTACTGGTGGAGCGGGACATCACGGGCAGAGAAGAGCTGGCAAAACGGGGAATCCGGGTTCACTCCTATGCCGATATATCGGAGCTGTTAGATCTAACTGAAGTATCTCGTGAACCGGAACCTGCCACGAAAGGATAATTATTCAAAGAACCAGGAATGGGAGGTAGCGATGCGTAAAATAGATAAGCGGCAAAGACAAACCCTGGCATTCTTAAAGCAAAATAGAGTGAAGCTGGCCACTGTTTCCGGGGTTTTAACCACTAAAGTTAATCTCATTGAATGGGTCGATGAAAACATTCCTGAAATTGAATTAATTACCACAAAGAGCTATCAGGTAAAACCCAATCCGGGGAACAGGGAACCCATTATTGTCGAACAGGATATTGGCTGCTACGGGAATGCCGTGGGCTTGAAAAATCCGGGTATGAAAAAGGGCTTAAGGGAACTAATCCAACTTAAGAACAGACATCATTTGAGGGCTTTGCTTAATGTTTCCCTGTCTGCGGATTCGATAGAAGATTTTATTCTCTTAGTTAATAATTTCCAGGAAGTGGCGGACATACTTGAGCTTAACTTCTCCTGCCCCCATGCCGGAGGGAGATACGGTGCAGTGATTGGCAGTGACCCGGATACTGTAAAAGAGTTTATGAGTGAAATACGAGAGACCACAGATGCACTGTTGTTTCCCAAACTCACTCCCAATGTCGATAATATCTGCGAAATCTCTGCCGCTGCTGTAGAAGCAGGAGCCGACGGCATCTCGGCTGTCAATACCGTTGGGCCTGTAACATTCATTGAACCTTATACAGGCCTTCCGGTTCTCTATAACCCTGAAGGACACAGGGGGGGTAAATCGGGAGAATGGATCAGGGAGACAGCTTTAGAAAAAGTAAAAGAGATCAGGCGGTCGGTCGGTGAAAGAATACCCATTATTGGAATGGGCGGCATAACAACCGGAGAAGATGTCTTGAGAATGCGTGAAGCCGGTGCTGATGTTATCGGCCTGGGGAGCGTTTTGATAAGGATAACGAGCCAGGATCTGATACCTCACTACTTTGCTTGCCTCAAAAGAGACACTGAAAACGGCTCTAATCATGCAGAAGCACTGCTGTCAAGCCAGAGGAAAATGGAATATAAGCCCTATAAAATCAAAGATGTACAGAATATAAAAGAAGATTTAAGGATCTTAAGCCTTGAGGGGAGAATTGACTATAAGGCGAGCCAGTTCGCGTTTCTCTTCATTCCCGGAATCGGGGAGAAACCCTTCTCGATTGCAGGGAATGATCCCTTAAGATTTATAATCAGAAAGAAGGGAGAGTTTACTAAATCCATTTTTGATTTAAGGAAAGGAGAGACCATATTGATAAGGGGAACCTACGGAGCCGATTCTCCGGACAGTGAAAAGCCCAAGGCCTGTGTGGTTGCAGGAGGAACTGGAATTGCAGTTGTACCAAAACTTGCAGAGAAGCTGCACAGACAGGGAAAAGAGGTAAGGGTATACTACGGCTCAGCCTCGCTGGAGGAGGTTCTGTTTGAGAAAGAAATAAGTGAGCATGCAGCTTTCATTACGGTTGCGGATAACGGCATAAAGGGCAGAGTCCTGGATGTGATGCTTGAGGAATTAACTTATGAGGATACAGCCGGTACCTGCTTTTATAATATCGGTCCTCAGCAATTTATGAAGAATGCCATGGAAGTGGAAGTTTCCCTGGGAGCCGATCCAGAGCATATCTATGCATCCTTAGAAACAGAGACTATGTGCGGCGTCGGTGCATGCGGCAGTTGCGAACGCGGAGGTAGATTGCTCTGTAAGGAGGGAACGTTTCTTAAGTTACGCTATCTAATATCAAACGGCCTGGATATTACGGAGCTGGAAACTGTTGATCAGGCCCGGGAGAAAGAATCTGTGTTGGTTTAAAGAGTGTAACCTTAAAACCGGTTAATCCGACCATTCTTTCCTCTACCACCCGGGCCTCCTGGTCCAGCCCCACTTTTAATTCCTCAATCCTGTCCCGGGAAGCCCCCAGTCCCAGATTTCCCGTTGCCCCAGTATGTGTCTTCTTACGGATGGCCTTGTATGGATCCACACTTTCAAGGGTATCCAGGCTTGAACCCACCTCCCGATAGGCATCTCGAAAGGGCACTCCCCTACCTACAAGTTCTATGGCCCGGTCGGCAGCAAAGATCTCCGGGGTGAACCCGGCTAAAAGCTTATCTTCATTTACCTCCATACGGCTGACCAGAAGATCCATTACTCTTACACAGGTCATACAGGTATTAAGGCCCTTCATGAACGCAGGCTTTGTATCCTGGAAATCTCTGTTATACCCGGAGGGCAGGGCTTTTATAATGCCTTTCACCTGCAGGCACATAGCAGAAACTGTTGAGGCCTTAGCCCGGATAAGCTCAAGCACAGCCGGATTTTTCTTCTGGGGCATAATACTGCTGCCCGTATACATATCATCGGGGAATGAAAAATACTTAAACTCAGGCATGGAGAAGATGATTATATCCTGTGCCAGTTTGCTCAATGTGAGCATCACCTGTTCTAAAGCATCCAGTATAATGGATTCAACCTTACCACGGCTGTTATTCACATAGAGAACATTATTCTGAACCCTTTTAAACCCCAGAGCATGGGCAACCATCTCCCGGTTGATGGGAAGAGGCACACCGTAGCTCGCCGCCGAGCCTAACGGGGACATATTGTTAAGATCATAGGAAGTTGCTATCAGGGACAGGTCATCCAGGATCTCTTCGGCAAAAGCCCCTGCCCAGAGTCCGACTGATGAAGGCATGGCGATCTGCATATGAGTACGTCCGGGCATGGGAATATCCCGGTTTCTTTGAGCGAAATCCACAAGATTTGCGGCTAAGCGGAGACAGTCTTTTTGAAATTCTGATAAAAAGCTGCGGGAATAGAGCCGAATGGCGGCAATAACCTGATCGTTCCTTGACCTTCCGGTATGTATCTTTTTGCCCGGCTCACCAAGCACTGATGTAAGGTGATTTTCTATTGCTGTGTGGCAGTCCTCATCTTTCTGTGTAATTAAAAATTTCCCACTGTCATTAAACTCTATAATATTAATTAGCTCTTTTTTCAGGGAATTGAATTCTTCCCCGGTCAATATGCCAATGGATTCCAGCATTGCTGCATGAGCTATACTGGCCACGCAATCGGCGTTAACGAAATTCCTGTCCAGAAGGTAATCCTCCCCTACCGTAAAGCGCTCAACAACTTCATTCAAAGAATAGTCTTTCTGCCATAACTTTCCCATCTTCTAACCCTTCCTGATTTTTTCCCGGCGTCTTGCCAGAAGCTCAAAGGGCAGTCCCCTTATTTTAGCTGCATCGGCGCACCAGCGCTGATCGAAGCTGCCCGATTCAATGGAGCGTACCTCCGGAAAGAAAAGGGATGATGCAGAGCTTTCCCGCTCCATATACTCTATGTTTCCCTTGAAGAGCTTAGCCTTAATCGTTCCGTTTATGAACTTCTGACTCTGAATGATAAAGGCATCAAGATCATCTTTTAGGGGATGATACCATTCACCGTGATATACTAATGAGGCCCATTTGGCGTCAACAGTTTTCTTAAATTCCCGCTCCTCTTTTGTTAAGCACTGTGCCGCCAAATCGGCTTTTAAAGTGAGAATGAGCCTTGCAGCGGGTGCTTCATAAATCTCACGGCTTTTCAAGCCCATTATCCCGTCTTCAAAGATATCGATACGCCCTATTCCGTTTCTGCCTGCAACCGTATTCAGTCTGGAAATGATATCTTCCAGCGGCATCTGCCTGCCGTCTACTGCAGTTGGTATTCCCTGCTCAAAAGTAAGGCTCACTGTTTCGGGCCGGTCTGGCGCTCTCTCAGGCGGAATTAGCCACATCCAGATATTATCGGGCAATTCCTGGTTCAGAGAGATCGCTCCGGAAGCGATAGAACGGCACCACATGGTCTTGTCATCTCCTCCGGAGATAAGCTCTTGCACCGGGACTCCCCATTCTTCACACAGCTTGAGCTCCTCACTGCGCGTTAGGTCAAAATCCCTTACCGGAACTAACACGGTCAACTCAGGTGCAAACATCTTAAACACATTATGCATGCGGAACTGGTCATTTCCCCTGCCTGTGGATCCCTCCAAGATAGAGTCGCATCCCAATTCAAGCGCTTTGGAGGCGATCAATCCGGCTATAAGCTGGCGGGTCATAGAGGTGGAAACAGGATAACCGTAATAATCAGAATTTGCTCTTATGGCCTTTTTAAGCCAGTTCTCACTGAACTCAAGTTTAGAATCAATAATAATCGGGTCGATCCTCAACTCTTTGGCCCGTCTTACAGCCAGGGCTATCTCCTCTTCACCCTGTCCAACATCAACGGTAATGGGTATAATTTCCGGGGCTCTATAGAGCCTTCGCAAAAGTTCAATTCCAAGTGTGCTGTCCACTCCTCCTGAATAGGCGACTGCACATTTCTTAACCACGGGCAGTTCAACCGCTCTAAGCTTGTCCATCAGTAACTTCAGTGCAAGCATTACCGATCCCTCCTCAACCTGGCTTCTATGTAGAAATATACTCTGAATGGTAGAACTTTAAGCCGAATGATAAGATAAAAAGTTAGACAAGTCAATAATATTTATACGCTTTTTTGTATAAATATTAAAATATTAATTCTGAAGGGGATGTTTCCAGTTCAAACCGGGGAAACGGTTGTGTACGTGCAAGAATTTCTATACGAATGGTCGTTCCCATGTATCAATATATCAATCTCAAATCCATTAAACTAAAGAGATTATTTTTCATCAATGAAGTCTCCATAGTGTTTTTTAGCACACTCAGGACACAAACTGTGAGATAATGCAACCTCAGAATATTTCCTCATATACTCCTCAATAGGGATCCACCGATTGTCAACTCGTATTTTTTTGCAAAATGAGCAAACATGCAACAACCCTTCCAGATATTTGATCTCCTTCAAAAACCGTCTCGATAAGTGTATAATAAAAATACTAAAAATGAATATAAGAGCAGATTCCCAAATGCACTCAACCCAGTTTATGGGTGTGGCCTCGCCGTGAAATAAAACATGGGGAATATCAATTATCTCATCCAGCCATAATAGAAGTACTATAACAGAAAACCCGATTACTTCGTATATGACTATCTTTTTTACAATCAGCTTCTTATTCATATTCATCACCTCCAATTTTAAAACTCGCAAAGAGATTCATGAATCCCTTTATGTATTTCCCAGCGCAGCTTACAGCCGCAAGTGAATAGATTCCGCTATAATAACTCTAGCACTTCTTTAACCTGATTATTGAATTTTTTAAGTTTTTTAGTAACTATTCAGGTATTAAAGCAGCACAACAAGCCAAAATCAAGGGGGAGGTGATCTCTCAGAATTTTCTTCAGCCAAATAGTCTTGAGGGAAAAGAGGTTTATTAAGAAATACTTTTTCTAAAGCATCAAGTGCATTTACTTGGTTTTTCTTGGCTGTTGAAATATATCCTCTGGTTCTGCAAAAGGAACTTACTCCTTTAAAACTTCTAAACGTGCCTGAGATTTTTTGCTGAACCTTCAGCATACGAATATCACGTTCAGCCAGGTAATCCTAATGTTAGGATTACTTAGTTTATGCTCCGGATTTCAAAATCCTCAGGATTCAGCTAAATC
>JAUWZD010000163.1 GCA_030615505.1 Spirochaetales bacterium
CGGCTTCCGCTTCCTACAGGCACAACTTTCGTGCCGAGCAGGCGCATACGGAATACATTGAGGGACTGGCGCTCAACGTCTTCTTCTCCCATATAAACCACACAGGGCAAAGCAAAGAGTGCTGCAACGGTGGCCGTAGCAACACCGTGTTGACCGGCGCCTGTCTCAGCAATAATCCGCTTCTTACCCATTCTTTTAGCCAGTAATATCTGTCCGATAGTGTTGTTTATTTTATGGGCGCCGGTATGATTCAAATCTTCCCGTTTGAGATAGATCTTTGCACCGCCCCATTCTTCAGTAAGCCGCTCAGCATAGGTCAGGGGCGAAGGCCGTCCGGCATAGTGTTTAAGATAGTATTCATACTCGTTAATAAAGGCCGGATCATCTTTTACCTTATAATACTCATTCTCGAGCTCTTCCAGTGCCGGCATGATTATCTCGGGCACATACCTGCCGCCGAAATCCCCGAAATATCCCTTTCTGTCTGTTTGAATACCATCGTGACCTTTCGGCCGCGCTGGACTAAAATGTGTGCGAAATACTGATCTTTTAAGTTTTAATAGCATATGTTCTTAACCACCTCTATGAATTGTCTTATTTTTTTATGGCTCTTTATTCCCGGACTGTCTTCTAAACCGCTCCCGGCATCAACTGCAAAAGGCCGGACTGTATCTACTGCAGATACCACGTTATCCGGATTTAAACCGCCTGCCAGGAAAAACTTCTTGTCTACAAATGTTCTTACAATTTGCCCTGCCGTCGGCCAGTCGGCAGTAATCCCTGTTCCTCCGTACTTGCCGGGAACAAAAGGCTCTAAGAGAATATAATCTGTTTCGTATTCTGAAATAATCTCATCTGCTTCCTCTTGTTCCTCTGATTTGATCCTTATGGCTTTAATTACTGGAAGCTTAAAGCGGCTGCAGAACACAGGAGACTCATTGCCATGAAGCTGAATCATGCTCAGCCCTGCTTTTTTTACAGCATCCCGAATAAAGGCTTCATCTTCGTTTACAAACACTCCAACCCGTTCAATATCTTGTGGAATGTTTCTTTCTATTACTCCGGCCTGCTCCTGTGTGATCCTCCGGGGGCTCTTTGAAAAAATAAAACCCATGTAATCCGCACCGGCACTGGCAGCTATAAGGGCATCCCGGACATTAGTTATGCCGCATATCTTAATCCTTATCATAGTAAGCTTTTAAGCTCCTTTACAGCTTCTGCAATATTATCCGCTCTCATAAAATGTTCACCAATAAGAAATGCATATATTCCTGCATCAAGCAGCCTCAGTATGTCACCGGCGTTTTGTATTCCGGATTCACTCACTACAATCCTTCCATCCTGGATATGCTTATTCATTTCAACAGCCCTATTTAGATTTACTTCAAAGGTATGCAAGTTCCGGTTGTTAATCCCGATAATTTCTGCATCGGTTTCAAGCACTCTCATCAATTCTTCTTGAGAGTGAACCTCCACAAGTGCCGACATATACAGTTCTTCGGATAGCTCAAGCAGCTCTTTCAACAGACTCATCGACAGTAGTGAGACAATGAGGAGTACCGCGTCGGCCCCGGCCTCCCGCGCTTCATATACCTGGTAGGGGTCGAAGATAAAGTCCTTGATTAATATTGGTTTTTCAGTTACCAGGTGGATTTTTCGTATATATTCGAGTGAACCGCCGAAGAAATCCTCCTCCGTTACTATGGAGAAGGCATCTGCACCGCCTTGTTCAAAGGCTCGATGTATATCCATAATATCGAAATCTTTGCGAATTATCCCTCTACTGGGAGACATTCGTTTTATTTCTGAAATGATGTTAACCCGATTCTTATTACGGACGGCCTCTGCAAAGTCTTTCGTGTCCGGCAGGTCTTTGATTCTCGATTTCAATTCCGAAAGTTGCTGCTTGAGCTTTAGCTGTTCCAGGCGCTCACGCTTTTTCCCTATAATCTTTAGTAGAATTGAGGGGACTCTGTCAGGCATTTGATAAACCTTTCAGCATGTCAAGCTTTTTTAAAGCCGCCCCGGAATCAATGGACTGCTCTGCTAAGGCAAATCCATCGGAAAGTGTTTTGGATCTTCCGCCCACATATAGAGCGGCAGAAGCGTTCAGCAGGGCTATATCACGACGCGGCCCGTGCTCCCTGCCCGATATAATATCCATGGCGATTTTGGCATTTTCTTCTGCAGATCCGCCCCCTATGTCTTCTAATGCGCAGTATTCCAGGCCAAACTCCTTCGGATCAATCACCGAATCTGACAGCTTGCCTCCAAGCAGTTCAGTCACATAGGTAATGCCAGTGAGGGTTATCTCATCCAGGCCATCCGATCCATGCACCACTAAAGCCCGCCGGATCCTGAGATTCTTCAAAACCTGCGCCATCAAATGAACGAGATCTTTATCATACACGCCGAGTACCTGAGAATCAGCAAAAGCCGGATTAGATAAGGGGCCGAGGATGTTAAAGAATGTTCGTATACCTATTTCACGGCGGGGAGCAATTACATGTTTCATGGCCCTGTGCAGCGTAGGTGCAAATAAGAATCCGATTCCTGCCCTTTTAATGCAGTCTGCCGTCTTCCCGGCATCTATCCCTATATTGACCCCAAGCTCTTTTAAAAGATCAGCGCTGCCGCATCTGCTTGATACCGAGCGATTCCCATGCTTTGCGATATACACGCCTGCTCCTGCTGCAATCAGGGCTGAAACTGTGGAAATATTAAAGGTATTGGCCCCGTCACCGCCAGTTCCGCAGGTATCAACAACTTTTACACCTTGTGGGATCATTACTCGCACTGCTTTTTCCCGCATAACTTGAGCGGCAGCACCGATCTCACAGGCGGTTTCCCCCTTCAGCCGAAGCGCAGTAATAAAAGCGGCGATCTGGGCCGGAGTTGCATCCCCTTCCATTATCAGGCGCATAACGGCTTTCATTTCCTCTGCTGATAGATTTTCACCATTAACCAGCCTCTGGATGATTTCTTTAATATCGATCACAGACCCACCTTTTACTCTTTTAAAGAAGTTTTCAATAATCCTCTTACCCTGTTTGGTTTCCACAGATTCAGGATGGAACTGCACACCTTCAACATCAAACTCTTTATGCCTGAGTCCCATGATCTCCCCGTCCTCAGTCCAGGCGCTCACCTCCAGGCAGTCCGGAAGTGTCTTGGGGTCAACGGCAAGGCTGTGGTACCGGGTTACTGAAATTACAGGCGGAAGCGCGCTGAATATTGTTCTACTGTCATGCCGGATTTCACTGTTTTTACCGTGCATGAGTACTCGGGCCTTGCGTATCTTCCCGCCGAAAGCCTCACCGATTGACTGATGGCCAAGACATACTCCTAATACCGGAACCCTTCCTGCAAAATGACGAATCATATTGACGGAAACACCTGCTTCTTCCGGTGTGCCCGGTCCAGGTGAAATAACTATATAATCGGGTTTAAGGCTTTCCGCTTCTTTAAGGGATATGGCATTATTACGGAACACACGCACTTCCTCTCCCAGCTCGCCGAAAAGCTGAACCAGGTTATAGGTGAATGAATCAAAGTTATCGATCATTAAGACCATTACCTTGCTCCTCCAGCCAGTTTTATTGCGGAAAATAGGGCCTTTGCCTTATTCAGGGTCTCTGAATATTCAATTTCAGGCACAGAATCGGCGACAATACCAGCTCCGGCCTGTACATAGATTTTGCTGTTCTTTACAAGCATCGTTCTGATGGTAATGCAGGAGTCTAAGTTGTCATTAAAGCTAAAATAGCCCACTAATCCGGCATAGGGACCGCGCCGGGTGGGTTCGAGCTCGTCAATAATTTCCATGGCCCGCACCTTGGGGGCGCCGCTCACCGTGCCTGCCGGAAAGGTGGCTGCAATTAGATCAAAGGCGTACTTTCCTTTTTTAAGCCGCCCCTCTACATTGCTCACGATGTGCATGACATGTGAATAACGCTCTACAGCCATGTATTCCGATACATGCACCGATCCGTATGCACATACACGGCCGATATCATTGCGGGCCAGATCTACGAGCATTAAATGTTCCGCTCTCTCTTTTTCATCCCTGAGCAATTCTTTCTCTAGCATCAGATCTTCTTCTACAGTTTTTCCGCGAGGCCTGGTGCCTGCAATAGGCCTGATTGTCACATCTTGATCAAGGGCGCGTACATGTATCTCCGGTGATGCTCCGATAAGCCTGGTGTTGTCAAAATGCAGATAG
>JAUWZD010000171.1 GCA_030615505.1 Spirochaetales bacterium
CCTGTTTCTAAACCGACTCGCTATGCATTAATGAAGGAATTGCTTGATGAAAATATTGTCGTTGAGACAATTACAACCCAGGACGGTAAGCACCGGCGCACTACAGTTATTGATGTTATCAGAGATCATTTTTACTCATTAGGTATTGATATTCATATGGAGGGAATTGACTTAAAAATAATGAATCTTAAATCCAATATAAAAAAGCATCTTTTTATTCCCAATGAAATCGACAGAAAAAAAAATATCTCCAAAGATTCGAGAAGTGTTATTATCGAGCGAATTCAGAACGGGCTAAAGAAAATTATAGACGATTCTGAGGTAAATCCGGAAGATATAATAGCCTTTGGTATAAGTGATGCAGGAATGATTGACAGCAAGGAGGGAGTTTCGATTTTTAATCCCTATATTCCTGAGTGGGTCGATGTTCCTATAGGAAATATTATAAATCGCATTATTCAGGTGCCCGTATTTTTAATGAGAGATTCCAATTTAATGGCAATTGCCGAAATAAGATCGCTTGGTCTAAAAGAGATAAATGACCTTTTATGTATATCCTTGAGGCAGGGTATCGGATTAGGGATTTTCATTAATGGTCAGTTATATATCGGGCAGACTGGTAATGCAGGAGAATGGAGCCAGACTAATGTATTTACAGCTCAGAAGAAGGACTGTGGACCAGGTCAAAAGGGAGGTCTCGATATACTGTTGGGTTTAAAGTCCATTATGAATCTCTGCTCAGAAATGCTTAATTCACGTGAAGGGAACAAACTGTTTGAAGGAGTCGGTAGAGTTGAAGATTTATCTGCTAAAATAGTGTTTCAGGAATATGAAAATGGAAATGAAAAGATCGTTTCCGCATTAAACAGGTACATAGAAACTTTAGGGAACCAGATGGCGAATTTAGTTTGTATCTTTGATACGGGTCATTTTATTCTAGCTGGGAAGTTTGTCTATTGCGGCGAGCACTTTATTCAGCAGCTTACGAATAATGTTAAGGGTCACCTGCATAGTATTCCGTATCAAAATATTAAAATAATAAAAGGCAAGTTAGGAGTAAAAGCAGCTTCCTGGGGAGCTGCCTATATGGCGCAGGAGATGCTCTTTAATCCGAAGCAGCAGATTCTCTCCTGAGGAGGTGGTATGCGCCTAATCCCTAAAAAAAAGCTGATTGATTTTGGAATAAATCTTCTGACGCACTGGTCTGTTCCCCAAGGCAATGCCCGTTATATTTCGCAAGTAGCTGTGGAAACCGAAGCCATGGGAATCCACACCCACGGCCTTGCCGTTTTACTCTATTATGAGAATGTTATCCCGGATGAGCTCAATCCTAAGGCAGAACCCATACTTATAAAGGATCGCGGTGCTTCAGCTCTGATCGACGGAAACGACGGCTTCGGTGAGCTGGCTATGAAATTGGCCAAAGAGCTTGCAGAGACTAAAGCAAAGTCCCACGGTGTTGCCATGATCGCCGTGAGGAATGTTTTTTGGTTGGGCGCTATTGGCGTTTATCTGACGTCTTTAGTGGAAAAAGGGTTCTTAGCCCAGCTCTGTGTACAGACATCTACTTGCACGGACTGCGCCCCCTTCGGCGGAATTGACCCAAAATTTTCAACCAACCCGGTTGCATTTGCCTTTCCTACGGGGGGCGATCCAATGATTTCAGATTTTTCCACCGCCTCTATGTCTATGGGAAAGGCAAAGCGGATGGCGAAGTCCGGGGCTAAGGCAGAGGAAGCTGTGTGCATGGATAAAAACGGGAAGCTCAGTGATGATCCAAAAGTAATTAATGAGGGAGGCTCGCTTCTCTTCTTCGGGGGAGCGCACTATGGATATAAAGGATATGGAATGTCGCTCTGGAATGAGGCCCTGACAGCTTTAGCCGGTGGGGACTGCAATAACCCGGGGGTAAAGACCAGACAGTCTTTTAATCTTACTGTTGTTGATCCGGAACTCTTTGCAGGAAGAAATTATTATTATAAGGAAATGAAACGATTTATAGCTCATATGAAGCAGAGCCGGGTTCTGCCCGGTTTTGATAGGATTCGTCTGCCAGGTGAAAGAAAATTTCAGAATCTCCGTGAATCAGAGGCGCACGGCGTAAAGGTTGAAGAGAGCATGGTGGATCGCTTGAATCAGATCGCGCGTAATAATGAGATACCGCATTTTTCCAATCTGTGCTAAGATACGCCGTGGCTGTCATTGATTTTCACACCCATGCCTTTCCCGATGGGTTGATTTCGCGGGTCATCCCCAAGCTGGAGCAGATGTCCGGGCTGAAGACTCGTCATGAGGGAACTGTTTCCTCCTCCTGGATGAGCGCAGGGTGTTCCCTATCTATGAAGCCATTTAAGATGCCGGACTGATACTTCTTTCCCATACCGGTTTTGATATCGGGTTCAAGCGTGAACGCATTGCCGACCCGGAGAGGATCGTTCGTGTACTGGAGGCTTTCCCCGAGCTGAAGCTTGTGACTTCACATCTGGGTAGCTGGCAGGAGTGGGATATTGTGGAGGCCCATCTGCTCTGTCTCCACGTGTACGTGGATATATCCTCCTCCCTGCAGTACCTGGAGGCTACAAGGGCCAGATGCATGATTCTCTCCCATCCTAAGGAGTACCTGCTGTTCGGAAGCGATTCCCACTGGGGGGATTAGGCGGAGACACTTGATCTGCTTTTAAAAATGATAGCCAAAGTTATAATTATTGATTGATAGGAAAGTTTATAATCCAAGGAAGGTAAAAAGCCAAGAAAAACGGAGGAATTTCAGCAAAAAAACTAACGAAATTCTCTTAGAAAGCGCATATTGCGAAACAGGACGTTATGGAATCCGATTTTGTGTCATTAGA
>JAUWZD010000014.1 GCA_030615505.1 Spirochaetales bacterium
CCGTAAGGGCGGGCCGGAAATGCCCCATGTGATCCGGCTCGCCCCTCCTGGCTGGAAGAAGGAGCATCTTGTACCTTCTGATCCGGAACAATCCTACCCCGAAGAATCACCCTGTTCCGTCTCCGACACAGAGAGCCGATCCATATGGGCAAAGCTCATCGCTAAGGTTTATTCAGGTTATGGTAAAAGGCAACATTCAAGACCCAAAAGTTTTACAGGCGATGGAGCGGTTTGAGACTGAAATCGATAGAATTGAAATACCGGGTAAACCTTCTTCTATATTTAATTTCTTGCGGAAAACCAACAAGGCACTACATAAGGGAAAACCGGAATATGAAATCCTTCCCGAAACAGAGGAAGAGGTTGCCCAATATCTTCTGCTTCTGTCCATGGGAGGCTCAGATGCGCTGGATAGAGTGCTCTCTTTCGGCTATGACCAGGCGTTAATCCAGGCCAGAGCGGGAGAAAATGATTGAAGAAGTGGAAAAGGTAATTACAAAACATTTTTCAAGCGATGCCCGTGTTGTATTAACAGACCCGCCGGTAGTGTTTGTCATAATGCAGAAGCTGATAGTAAAGGGTCAACTGCAGAACCTGGCCCTGGCTATTCTGGTGATTTTTATATTAACGGTTATCCTTTCCGGGTCATTAATCTATGGGATGTTTTGTACCATACCGGTTTCTCTCACCGTCCTTTTGAACTTTGGGATAATGGGCTGGTTTAATATACCCCTGGATGTTGCTTCAGCATTGATTGCCAGTGTTGCCATCGGTATTGGAGTAGATTACGCCATTCACTTCTTCAATCGCTATAAGGAAGAGCTTGCCATCGGAAAAAGCGCCCCTGAAGCAGTAAAAATTACATTATCAAATACAGATCGGGCAATTGTTTATAATGCTGCTGCTGTGGGGCTTGGCTTTTTGGTGCTAGTATTCTCATCCATGCCGCCCTTGGCTCGCTTCGGCCTGCTCATTGTATTGACCATGTTCTTCTCAGGGGCTGCATCGATGAAAGCCCGGCAGTCCTGCAGGATCATCATGGATGGGAATTTATTGTGAATTTCCTTTGACAAAGAGATATTTGCACCTATATAATTTTTCAATGATCTGAAGAAAGGAAAGGGTGACAAAGTGAATAAAAAAGGCCACGTCATACCGAGGGATTTTAAGAAAAAAATGTCAAAAGCGGTTCGCGCTGAGGGAATCTATATTTATGATGATGAGGGCAAAGGCTACATAGACGGATGTTCCGGAGCGCTGATATCAAGTGTAGGGCACTGTATTCCCGAAGTTATTGAAGCCGTTCATAAGCAGATGCAGACGCTTAACTTCGCTCATCCCTCGCGCTGGCGCAACACGGCCACCGAAGAGGCTGCCGCGGCGATTGCCGAAATCACGCCTGGAGACTTGAATTATGTTTGGTTCGTATCCGGCGGGAGCGAGGCAATAGAATCCGCAATTAAAATAACCCGCCAGTATTTTATTGAAAGGGACGGACCCGGATCCTCAAAACATCTGATCGCAGCACGCTGGAACTCTTATCACGGTGCTACTTTGGGTACCATGGCAGTGGCCGGAAACATGTCCAGGAGGCGTATCTTTGCCCCGATGTTCAAGGAACACCCGAAAATTCCCGCACATTACTGCTACAGATGCTCCTATAAATTAGAATATCCGGTATGTAATCTTCCCTGTGCGCATGAGCTAGAAAATCTCATTCAGAGGGAGGGAGCTGATAATGTGGCGGCCTTTATTGCCGAGCCTATTGTCGGTTCAACTGTGGGGGCGCTTGTTCCGCCTGATGAATATTGGCCGTTAATCAGGGATATCTGCAGCCGTTACGATGTTATTCTTATCGCTGATGAGATTATGACCGGAATAGGCAGGACCGGAAAGGCATTCTGCGTCGATCATTGGGATGTGGTTCCTGATATCATTGCATCGGCAAAGGGTATGGCTTCAGGTTATATCCCGACCGGAGGTATCTTTGTAAAAGAAGCGATAGCTGAAACTATTAAAAAAGGAAGCGGCCATTTCCAGCATGGTTATACGTATAATGCAAATCCTGTAAGCGCTGCTGCAGTGAGTGCGGTTCTTCGTTATATCAAAAAAAACAACCTGATCGAAAATGCACGAATCCAGGGCGAATTATTAGGCGAAGAGATGGCTCGTCTTAAAGCAGTTCCAATAGTAGGAGAGCTGCGTGGAAAGGGACTTATGCGAGGCGTTGAGATTGTTGCCGACAGAGAGACCCGAAAACCTTTTCCGCGCAGCCTGGGTGCTTCCGGGGCGGTTACTGCTGAATGTATTAAAAGAGGCTTAGTTGTATATCCCTCGGGAGGTATGGTGAACGGTGTGGAGGGGGATAACTTCCTTGTGGCTCCTCCTTTGATTGTTACAGAAGATCAGGTAAGAGAGATTGCAGGCATTCTTGAGCGGGCCCTCTATGCCGCCTCAGACACCTTGTTAAAAGCGGATAACGCTTAGACAGATTTCAATAGTTTTACAATATCTTCAGGTTCTCCTGCAACAGGAATTCCTGCGGATTCGAAGGCCCTTATCTTTTCTGCTGCAGTTCCCGTTCCCCTGGAAGCAATAGCGCCTGCATGCCCCATCCTCTTGCCCGGCGGCGCAGTAAGTCCGGCAATGAAAGCAACTACGGGCTTTGTAAACCTCTCCTTTATATAGGCTGCTGATTCTTCCTCATCAGTCCCGCCTATCTCCCCGACCAAAACTACTCCCTCTGTCTCTTTATCCTTTTTGAAGAGTTCAAGACAATCTATGAATTTCAATCCTATTATTGGATCGCCTCCAATTCCCATACAGGTCGATTCTCCAAGCCCTGCATTTGTGATGTGGTGAACAACCTCATAGGTCAGGGTGCCGCTCCTCGATATAACGCCAATTGAACCCTGCTTGAATATCTGTCCCGGGAGTATTCCAACCTTGCTTTTACCCGGCGATATAATCCCCGGGCTGTTAGGCCCGATTAAACTGGTTCCCCTATCATTCAGAAATGCCACAATCCTGACCATATCGAGAACAGGGATACCTTCTGAGATTGCAATTATAAGTTTAATGCCCGCATCGCAGGCTTCGTATAGAGCATCAACTGCGAACTTAGCTGGTACGAACAGTATAGAGGTGTCCGCTCCTGTTTTCTCCACCGCCTCTTTAACAGTATCAAAAACAGGAACACCTTCGATCTTATGACCGCCTTTTCCGGGGGTTACTCCTGATACAATCTGCGTTCCATATTCAAGCATCTTTTTTGTGTGAAATGAACCGTCCCTTCCTGTTATACCCTGGACAAGCACCTTTGTGGATTCATCTATAAGAATACTCACTTTTCCTCCTATTTTCCGGCAATCTCGATGGATTTCCTTGCACCCTCAGCCATTGATGAAACGGTAATGAGATCTGTCCGGCTGAGTATCTCTTTAGCCTTTTCTTCATTTGTGCCTGTCAGCCGGATTACGATCGGAAGATCTATATTTAATTTTGAGAGTGCTTCAACGATACCATTCGCAACATCATCGCAGCGTGTTATACCGCCGAAGATATTGAAGAATATAGATTTTACATTTTTATCAGAGATAAGTATATTAAGTGCATTCACAACCTTCAGAGGACTTGAACTTCCTCCTATATCAAGAAAGTTTGCCGGTTCACTCCCGTATTTCTTGATAAGGTCCATGGTTGCCATTGCGAGTCCGGCGCCGTTTACCACACATCCTATTTTTCCGTTAAGTTTGATATAGGAGAGTCCCTTTGATTTTGCATCGAGTTCCTTTTTCTCCGCTTCTGTTGAGTCCCGCATTTTTTCAATATCATGGTGCCTGGCCAAAGCATTGTCGTCTATGTTTATCTTTGCATCCGACGTCCAGGTCTCACCGTCCGATGTAACAACAAATGGATTTATCTCAGCAAGCGAGGCATCGACCGCGATGAAAGCTTTATAGAGTTTCAGGATAATATCAGCCGCTTTTCTTACAAGCTTAATATCATCGTATAATTTGAATGCAAGTTCACTTGCCTGGTGGGGAAAGAGCCCATAGAGAGGGTCAATGATAAACCTATGTATCTTCTCAGGCGTTTCTCTTGCAACCTCCTCTATATCTATCCCACCCGAAGCACTCACCATAACAAGCGGTTTCTTGCTCCTTCTATCAACAATGAAACCGATGTATGCCTCATCTTTTATATCCAGCGCCTTAGTAACAAGCACCTTGTTCACGATAAGTCCTTTAATATCCATACTAAGTATCTTTGATGCTGCATCTTTTGCCTCTTCAGGTGTTTTTACAAGTTTTACCCCCCCTGCTTTGCCCCTTCCTCCTGCATGTACCTGCGCCTTTACAACAAGTGGACCGTCCAGTTCATTTGCGATTTTCTCCGCCTGCTCCGGGGTTGTCGCCACCTTACCGTCAGGCACAGGTATACCGAAGCTCTTGAAAATCTCATTTGCCTGATATTCGTGTATCTTCATTTTCCCATCCTTATAATGCGCATAAAGAAGCGCAGGCAAAATTGTAATCTCACAGGAGAATGAAGTCAAGGAATTTCTTGACTTGCAGTACTTTTTAAAATATAGTCATTCTATCAATAATAAAGGAGATAATTATGCAACAACCACTTACCGGTATCCGGGTTATAGCTATGGAACAGTATATGAGCGCTCCTTACTGCACGATGCTTCTGGCTGATGCCGGGGCCGAAGTAATTAAGATTGAGCGCCCCGGCAAAGGCGACCCCCGCCGATCTATTCCCCCCTTTGCCGAGAGGGAAGGCGTTAAGAAAGCCGGCGGCTTTATGGCCTATAACCGCAATAAAAAGAGCATGGCCCTGAATTTGCGTGATCCGAAAGCACGGGAAATCTATAAAAAGCTGATAGAAAAATCGGATGTTGTTGTAGAAAACCTGCGTCCCGGTTCAGTTAATAAATTGGGACTGGACTATGATGGATTGAAAGATATCAATCCACGTCTGATTTACGCAGCCATTTCCGGATTTGGGCGCTTGCCCGGTTTCGAGGGTCCCTACGGCAACCGTCCTGCTTTTGACATCGTGGCTGAGGCGATGAGCGGTATTATGCACATGGTCGGTTTTGAAGACAAGCCTCCTTCATGGACCATTTACGGCATGGCTGATATATATACCGGGCTGGTAACGGCTTATGGTGTTATGCAGGCCCTCTTCATGCGCGAAAGGACCGGAGTCGGTCAATATGTTGATTCGGCTATGTATGACAACATGCTTTCTTTTAATGAGCGTATGATTATGCTTTTTTCCATAGCGGGGCAGTCGCCGCATAGGGGGCGTTTGAAAAACCTTTACCCCAGGGGGGCTTTTAAGACCAAGGATGGCTATATTGCTCTTAATGTGCCTGATGACCTGATTTGGGGTAGATTATGTAAAGCTATAGGACGAGAAGACTTAATTGATGACCCGCGCAGCAGTAACGGCACTGTCCGTGCTTCAAATAGCCGGTTTTTACAGCCGATTATCGAAGGGTGGCTGGCTGCTCTTACGCGTGATGAAGCGGTTTCAACACTCAATGAAGCCGGCGTGCCCACCGGACCGGTTCATACTGCAGAGGATATCTTTGCCGACCCCCAGGTAGAGGCCCGACAGATGCTCTTGACTATCAGTGACCCCGAGGTGGGTGATTACAAATTTGCGCGTACCCCGCCCCGCCTCTCAACCGTGCCTGCTCCGCCCACGGTACCCGCCCCAAAGCTGGGCCAGCATACACGATCCATTTTGGAGTCTCTACTGGGATACAGCAGCAGGGAGGTCGATGAGCTGGTCGGAGCAGGAGTAATA
This sequence comes from Spirochaetales bacterium, assembly GCA_030615505.1. Taxonomy (GTDB): domain Bacteria; phylum Spirochaetota; class Spirochaetia; order SZUA-6; family DRHE01; genus JAUWZD01. The sequence goes on from JAUWZD010000014.1 coordinate 5,827, forward strand.
GAGACAGCAAGCGAGTAGGCAAAACAAATTTGACATGGAGAATTCAGGATGGTAGAGTTGCTTCTATCGGCGCAATATAGCAAGGAGGTACAATTTTGCAAAATGCAGTTATTCTAAGCGCCTGCAGAACTGCGGGGGGAAAATTCGGAGGAACCCTTAAGTCAAAGGAGGCAAGCGATCTCGGTGCAGTTGTAATCGCCGAGGCAGTAAGGCGCCCGGGAATACCCGCAGAAGACATTGAAGAGCTTATAATGGGCAACGGCTGGCAGACCGGGGTTGGGCCGAACCCGGCACGGATAGCCGCCTGGAAATCTGATCTGCTTAAAGACACACCGGCTTTTACTGTGAACAAACGATGCGCTTCCGGATTACGTTCGGTAATGCTGATCGCCGACCGCATCCGCCTTGGGGATATTAAGGCAGGAGCAGCTGGCGGGATGGAGAGTACCACAAACACACCGTACATACTGCCCGATGCACGCTGGGGGCATACCATGGGAGAGAAAAAAGTTTTAGATGTTCTCCATAAAGACGGTTTTATATGCCCTTTAGCTGATATGTTGATGGGAGAAACCGCTGAGCTGCTCGCCGGGGAATACAATATATCAAGAGAAGAGCAGGACGCTTTTGCCTTAGAAAGCCACCGTAAAGCGATTAAAGCGATTGAATCGGGGAAATTCAAAGATGAAATAGTTCCCGTAACTGTGCGCCTGAAAAAGGAGGAGATCCTTTTCGATACGGATGAAATCCCAAGGCGGGATACCAGTTTAGAAAAGTTGGGAAGACTTCCCACCATATTCAAAAAGGGCGGTACAGTAACGGCAGGGTCAAGCTCGGCATTATGCGATGCGGGAAGCGCCTTAGTCATTGCAGGCAATGAGTGGGCTGCAGCAGGCGGATATCAACCCCTGGCAGAGATACTCGGGTATGCAGTTGCAACCGTCAAACCGGATCACATGGGTTTGGGGCCGGTTAAAGCCTGCCCCAAAGCCCTTGATGCGGCCGGTTTAAAGCTTGAGGATATAGATCTTATTGAGCTCAATGAGGCCTTTGCCGTTCAGGTATTGGCGGTTCAAAGGGATATGCCCTTTGATATGGAAAAATGCAATGTACACGGCGGGGCGATCGCGCTCGGACACCCTATTGGGGCCACGGGTGCTAAAATTCTCACAACTTTAATATATGCGCTTCAAAGCTGCGATAAGGAGCTTGGTCTGGCAACTGCCTGCATAGGGGGGGGGCAGGGTGCGGCCTTCGTGGTAAGGCGTGTTTCATGAAATCAAAGAGGCCATAATTCCCCTTTAAGTGGGAGAAAAAATATTTTATATGGAGGTTTTATTATGAAAAAGGTGCTTCTATGCGCACTAATTCTAGCGTTGAGTGCTGCCTTTGCTTTTGCAGGAGGTGAAAAGGAGGAGGCCGTAAAAGAAGAGAGGAAATTCCTCACAATGGGCACAGGCAGCCCCGGAGGGGTTTACTATCCCCTCGGCGGCGGAATGGCGGTTATCATTGAGAAAACTGTAGAGGGACTCCGCTGTGCTGCCGAAAGTACCGGTGCTTCGGTTGAGAACTCCCGTTTAGTAGGGACCGGCGATACCGATATGGGAATGGTTATGGGAAGTGTTGCTTATAAGGCAACAGAGGGCATGGATCCCTTCGAGAAGAAATATCCTTTGATGGCTCTCTTCCAGATGTATCCGGCGCCGGAGCATATTGTAACAACAGAGCAGTCGGGCATTAAGAGCTTTGCGGATCTCAAGGGCAAAAAGATCTCTATTGATGTTCCGGGAAGCGGCTGTTCCACTATGGCCAAGGCTATGCTCAAGGAATACGGCTTTGACCTTAAGAAGGATGTCAAGCTTGCCGATCTGACACAATCTGAATCCGTGATGGCTCTCAAAGACGGTATTGTTGATGCGTGTTTCTTCAACTTCGCCTATCCTGCTTCAGCGGTGATGGATCTGGCTGCAACCAGAGATCTCGTTTTAATTCCCGTGGAAAAAGATTTTCTAGACAGGATTCTGAAAAAAAATCCCTACTATGTTGCAGTAACAATTCCAAAGGGAAGCTACCCCAAAGTGGATTCTGATGTCTTATGCGCCGGAGATTCGAATGTGATGGTTTGTAACGAAGACATGCCTGATGATATTGCATACAATATTGTAAAGGCAATTTATGAGAATGTTGACCAGGGCAAATATGCCCTTACCAATATTCACCCTATTGCCAAACAACTTACACCTCAAAATGCTGTAAACGCCCCGATACCCGTTCATCCCGGTGCTATGAAGTATTTTAAAGAAAGAGGTATGTAGAGATACCCACAGGCTGCGGGATTTCTTACTAGATTTACCCGCAGCCTTTTCGATTAGAAACAATGCAGTCACAGAAAAGGCCTGCTTTATTGGTTAAAGAGGCGATATATTTTTTTGTATTTTTTTGCCTGCTTGAGTGTGCAAGCGAGCCCTGTTTGTATCTTCAGCTCTACAGTACGGATCAAGAAAAAGTTGTTAAAGAGTTCAGGGTAGAAACGGGGGATGCATTTTATCTTGATTATACCCACTCATCAGAAAAGACGCCCATACACGATGTTTTTGTGATTGATGGGAAGGGGAATATCGTCTTAATTGAGGAACAGTATAACTGGTATGCCGTGGGTCTTGAGTCCAATTCCGAATATAAAGAGGCCTGTATAATCTTTGACGGAAAAGTCACACGAGTGCTGTTGAATCGTTTATTTCCTGTTTTTTCTTTGAGAGTCGGATGGCTGGCCGATCAGGTCCTTACATGCGGGGAAGAAGAGTGCAGGCTTAAAGAGCTGACTGATGGCGGTGACCTGCTTCAAATATCCGTTGTTCAAAAATAGGAGGGGAGTTAATTGTGACAGAAGAATTAAAACTTGAGGAAGACGAAAAGGTTGTAAAAACCGTTTTAGAGAGGTTTGAAAGGAAAAGGGATTTTGAAAAAATAGGAAAGATAGTTGTTGCGGTTCTTGCGATTGCCGCCTCTTTGTATCATCTTCTTTATGCCTATTTCCATCCATATTTTGCTTTAAACCACAGATCAATACATGTGATGTTCATGTTTGTTCTTCTCTTTATTCTCTATCCATCTTCAAAGAAACGCTCTCCGCGAAAGAGAGTGAGTGTTTTTGATGTTATCTTTTTAGCCCTAACGGCGGGAATCTGTCTGTGGATATTTATTAACTCCAGCGCCATCCTGAAGCGGGCCGGCGCTTTTGTGATTTACGATGTTATTGTCGGGATAGTTATGGTTCTTCTCGTGCTTGAAGCCGCAAGAAGGGCAACAGGGTGGGCGGTGCCTGCAATAGCTGTGATTTTTATTCTATACGCCTTATTAGGTCCTTATTTGCCGTATGCTATAGCTCATAAGGGGTACAGTATAAAAAGGATATCCACCTATCTCGCTCTCTCCATGGACGGCATTTTCAGTATCCCGATAGGAGTTTCTTCTAATTTTATTCTCCTTTTTATCCTCTATGGGGCCATCATGCGCAAAACAGGCGCAGGGCAGTTTTTTACTGATGTTGCCTTTGCCTTAACCGGTGGAGCAAAGGGTGGGCCGGCAAAAGCCGCAGTCGTTTCCAGCACTTTCTTTGGTATGATATCAGGCAGTTCCGTAGCCAACACGGTAACTACGGGTTCATTTACAATCCCTCTGATGAAAAAGACAGGTTATCCAAGTCACTTCGCTGCCGGGATTGAGGCTTCTGCATCAACAATGGGCCAGATAATGCCTCCGATTATGGGAGCGGCAGCCTTTATCATGGCTGAGTTCCTGGGCATTTCTTATATTAGTGTGTGTATTGCTGCAGCAATTCCCGCTACACTTTCTTTTTTAGCCACCTTTCTGCAGGTGCATTTCAGAGCGGTTACCCTGGGCCTTAAGGGTCTTCCCAAAGAAAGCTTGCCGAGCATCAAGAAGGCTTTGGCGGCGGGCTGGTATCATATATTCTCAATATTCTTGCTTATCTTCTTCCTTGTGCAGAACTTTTCACCGGAAAGAGCGGTTTTTTGGGCTATAGTGGCATCCATTGTTTCTTCCTTTATTATGGCGGTTGTCAGAAAAGAGCCCCTTAAAGAGTTTGGGAAAAAGATTCTTGAGGGCCTTAAAGAGGGTTCTCTCGGAGCGGTGGAGGTTGCCGCTGCATGTGCGGCTGCAGGAATAATCATCGGCTCAATTACCATGAGCGGACTGGGGATAAAATTTTCCTCATACGTAGTAGATGCCTCGGGCGGCAATCTATTCTTAGCCCTGCCTTTCACTATGATAGCATGTATTCTTTTGGGCATGGGTGTTCCGACAACAGCACAGTATATTATTATTTCCTCCCTGGTTGCTCCGGCTTTAGTTAATATGGGAGTACTGGCTATTGGCGCCCATCTTTTTGTCCTCTATTTCGGTACCAGGGCAGATATCACTCCTCCTGTAGCGCTTGCCGCCTACGCCGGCGCTGGAATAGCCAGATCGGATCCCTGGAAAACGGGACTCTCCGCGTTCCAGCTGGGTATTGCAGGATATATTGTCCCCTTTATGTTCGTCCTGGCACCCGAGCTTCTCTTGATCGGCAGTTTTCCCATGATAATTTTAAGATTGACTACTGCTATTATCGGTATTTTTGCTCTGGCTGCGGCTGTTCAGAGATGCTGGATAATTAAAGCCAGGTGGTATGAGGTAATTCTATTATTCGCTGCCGCCCTTCTAATGATCAGGGCCGGATGGATTACAAATATCAGCGGCCTGGGAATACTTGCTGTTGTGTATCTAATGCAGAGGGTTAGGAAGCTTAGAATTAAAGCGAGCGCCTGACAGGGTAAAAAGAGCTGATGCCGTCAACGAGTTTATTGAGGTGAATATTTTTATATATATAAATACACTCTAGCTATCCTGCGTGGATTTAAAGAAGAGTTTATACACTATGGAGAGCAGAACTCCTAATCCGAAGTAGTACCAGACCCAGAGGGGAAGGCCGGCTACAATAACCGGTGTCCGACTCCAGGCCCAGAAATCATTGCCCAGAATAAAGAGTACGATAAATACAGGCACCCACCTGAGGCTCTTCTTCTTTATCCCGGATACGATACCTGTATTTTCATTCTCAGCCGGGGTGAGCAGGCTTGCTGCTATGAACACGATTCCAGTTACGGCCATAATGGGCACAACGGGCAGAATTCCGGGCACGCGGATAAGGTTGAAATAATAGCCCAGGACCATGGCCTCACCGGTTACGATGCTTAAAAGAGCTCCATATTTAGTTGCTTTTTTCCAGTATAATCCGCCGATAACCGTTGGAGCCAGTACACTTAGACCGTTGAAAGTTGTCCTGCTTATAAAATCAAGTATGGTCTGTGGCGGTTTTACAGCTATCAGGAGGCTGAGCAGGCCCAGTATCACGATGGTGATCTTCTGGGTGCGTATCTCATTTTTCCTTATTTTCATGAAGTCCAGGGTTATCATGGAACTGATGGTTAAGAGCTGAGAGTCCATAGTGGACATCAGCGCAGCTATACTTCCTGTTAGGAGGAGCGTACTGAGGAAGGTACCGGTATATCGAGAAAGCAGCAGTGGAAATATATTATCCGTGTGCCCTGATTCGAGCTGAGGAAATGTTAATCTGCCCATCACTCCGATCGATACTGTTAAAAAGAAGAGAAAAGTTGTAATAAGTGGGTAGAGAACTATGGTTGATTTGAGGGTTTCCTTATCCTTTGCAGCCATAAATCTCTGAAAGAGCTGCGGAAACATGGGATCCGCGAAAAACCACAGGACCATATATCCAAACCAGATGCCGTAGGGCATGGCATTGCCCTCGCCGGGTCTTGAAAAGAGGAGTGGGGAGGAGTTCTGTATCGCAGTATGGGTGTGAATGAATCCTCCGCTCCTGTCGGATATGATCAAAAAGGCTGTGAGTGTGAAGCTTATCATCATTATACCCTGCAGAATGTCGGTCCAGGCTATGGATCTTAAGCCCCCTAAAGTAACATAAGTAACGATAAAGGCCGTGACTAAAAAGGCGCCTGTAAAGTAGGGTATTCCCATCAAAGAATTCAGTGATTTTCCGCTGGCAATAGCCTGGATGGAAATATAGGGCAGTGTGAAGATGATCATAACTAAGGAAAATATCTTCTTTAAAACCGGGGAGCTGTATCTATCGAATATAAAGTCCGAAGGTGTAATATAGTTTCGTGTTTTAGACAGCACAGATATTCTGCTTCCGATAAGGTAAAAAGAGAGTGCCATGAAACCCGTTCCGAATCCCATAACCGGATAAAATGAATAGCCCATCCTGTAGCCTGCGCCGGAGAAACCGAATATGGTGAAGGCACTGAAATTGGTAGCTGCCATTGTAAAGAAGAGGGGGATTTTGGATAGATTCCTGCCTGCCAGAATAAACTCAAGGTTACTCTTTTTGGCCTTTTTTCTGAAAAATAAGCCAAACATTAGTGTTAAGATCAGATAAGTGATTAAGATAATTATATGAGTGCTCATAAACCTCCCTTTTAAAAATAGTAAAATAAAAAAAGCCATCCTGACCTCGAGTCTGGATGGCTTTCACCTAGAGCATAACTCTTTTTTTTGTTTACATTCTATTGTTTTTTATTTATAATCAATTTTTAAATTTAGATCAAGTTAATGTAAGGGAAAAATCAGGCATAAAAATACTACTATATATTATAAAAATACAAATACCCATAGGTATAATACGGTATATTATAAGCATAATAGTCAGAATTAAAAAATAGGAGATTATGACTAAATTCCTGATTATCGGGGCCGGTATAAGTGGGTGCACGGCAGGTTTTGAACTCGCTCAGCAGGGAAACGAAGTAGAGATAATTGAATTAAGCGGGTCCATAGGAGGCAAGGTACTCACATATAGTTGTAAGGCAACTGAGGATTGCAGTAAATGCGGAGTATGTATAGCTCACACACAGCTCAGGGATTCTGTTCAGCATGAGAAGATTCACATTACAGTCGGCGCATCACTTAAGTCCATTGATTTAAACGGCAGGATCATAACCGCCCGGATCACTCGTTCCAACCCCTATATTGATATTAAAAAATGTATTAACTGTGATGCCTGCATACAGGCCTGCCCGAATCAATGTATTACAAAGTACTCAAGGGCCGAGTTTATCCAGTACACTGTAGACTACTCCCGCTGTCTCATTCATCAGGGAAAAGAGTGCACAGCCTGTGATGAAGCCTGTCCTGCCGGAGCGATTTTCTCAAGAGAAAAAGAAACAGAGCTTAAGGTTTCGAGTAATGGCGTTCTTTTAGCCACAGGGCATGAGCCTTTCGACGCTTCCAGGAAGATTCGCTATGGCTACGGCCGCATTCCCAATGTCATTACCGGAGTCGAAGCAGAGGAGATCTTAAGCAGAAAGACCTACCTGGATAGTCCTGAAGGCAGCGTCGCTTTCATCCAATGCGTTGGTTCAAGGGACCCGGCAATCGGACGCAACTATTGCTCCAGTGTCTGCTGCGCATACGCTCTGCGTCTGGCTCGAATCCTCAAATTTCGAAACCCTGAAGCTGAAATCACCATATATTACATCGACATCCAGAATTTTGATAAAACCTTTACAGCCCTGCGCGAGGAGATTATAAAAAGCGGGATTCGTTTTGTGCAGGGTATACCCTTCAAGGTTGAGAAGTCCCATAACGGCAGGTTAAAACTGCTAATGGAGGACAAAAATGGAAATGACTCTATACTTGAGCACGATACCGTAGTCTTATCCGTGGGTCTCGGACCAACCACAGACGCTGAAAGGATAGCAAGCCTGTTTAAGCTCAAGCGGGATGAGTTTGGATTTTTTTCTCCGGGAAGTTCATCTTTAAAAAATGTTTTTATAAGCGGCACATGCAAAGAACCGCAGAGTATTACTGACAGCATGGCCTCAGCAAGAGCCACAGCACTTGCAATGGGAAAAGTGATATGAGAGAAAAAGTAGGCGTATTTATCTGTGATTGCGGGGGAACTCTGTTTTCAAAAAAAGATATAGAAAATATGGGATCGGGAATATTATGTAATGGAAAAGCCTGCCAGGACATATTCCATTTTTCAACCCTGTGCACAGACCCTGAATTTTCCTCCATAGGGGAATACGTCCGGAAAAGAGGTATCAGTAGAGTTGTTTTTGCCGGTTGTTCTCCCGTACATAATCAGAAGCTTCTGCTTGAGATGGCTCAGAAAGCCGGGTTCCCCCCAAGTGCCGTTTACGGAGTAAATGTCAGGCAAGAGAAATCCGTTAATCGGGCAGTATCAGCTATAAACCGGGGAATACAAGCCCTTTCTCTCATGCCCGCTTTCGAGCTTAAAAAAATTCCACTTAACCAGAGTGTTCTGATCATTGGAGGGGGAATTGCGGGTATCCAGACTGCTTCAGAGATAAAAGCCTTAGGATATGAAACAACCCTGGTTGAAAGCAGCGAGAAAACAGGCGGCGGATTCTTCCGGAGCGAGCGCGCATCTGACGATAGCCTTGCAAGAGCCATTCAAGGCGTAATTATCGACACGGCACATAAGATGCTCCGGGGAGTAAAGGTATATACAAACAGTTATATAAAAGACTTGAGTGGGCATATCGGTTCCTTTACAGCCAGGATTCATACCCCAGAGGGTGAAAAATCCTGTACCTTCGGCGCTATAGTTCTGGCTTCCGGAACTGCTCATGAGGAAAGCTCAAATGGATCAGGCAATCCACTGCATAACAGCAGTTTTATGGTGCCTATGCTTGAGATTAAGGCTGCTGTTTCCAACCTGCGGAGGAAGAAGGGGGTGCGTCCTATTGGTCTCATCCTTGATATGAACATTGATGAAACCAGGGCGAGCATGGAGATGGCTATGAACCTTGCGTTTAGTCTTCAGCAGAGAGGTCGCCAGCAGGTGCATCTCTTCTGCCGGGATGTAAGGGTTTCAGCCCCTGGCCTGGAGAAACTCTATGATAAGGTTAAAGAGGCCGGTGTAAATATTATTAAGTTTGAGGGCAGGCTTTCATTGGAAGAGGGAGAAGACGGTGTCTTAATCACCTGCCGGGATTTGATCTTAAGGGAAGAGATAGCTCTGCACTGTGATTTTGTCGGTGTCAGTACGTTCGGTATCGGTTCTGCGGCGGATTCAAGCCTGGCCCGGGTTGTGGGGGTTTCCACTGATACACTGGGCCAAATGCAGGATAACAATATTCATCTCTTTCCCGAGCAGACCAACCGCCCGGGGATCTTTGTGGTCGGATCCTGTCGCGGTCAGTACTATGTTCCGCAGATCATTACGGAAGCTAAAGCAGCGGCACTGGCCGTTCACTCCCTGCTTGAGAAGGGATATTTGGATCTTGAGCTTTCAGGTCCTGTCGTGGATCCGGACAAATGCATCCTCTGCTTAACATGTGTAAGAAGCTGCCCCTTCAAAGCTATGCAGGTCGATAGAGAAAAGGGCTCGGCTGTGAGTATACCGGAGGCCTGCCAGAGATGCGGCATATGTGCTGGCGAGTGCCCGGCCAAAGCCATAGAATTACCGGTATTTTCAGACCAGGTGCTCTTAAGTCAGATTGGATAAGGAATTATGAGGGAAAAGAAGAAAATTATAGCTTTCTGCTGTGAAAACTCTTCGCTTAAAGCAGCGTATGCTGTAACCGATCAATCGATCCTGGATGCGATAGAGATCATACGCCTGCCCTGTTCAGGAAAAGCAGAGATCGGACTGGTACTCAAGTGCTTTGAGAATGGTCACCCCGGTGTTCTGATCCTAGGCTGCCCGGTTGATAACTGTAAATATCTTACGGGGAATGTGCGCGCCCGGAAGCGAGTCGGCATGGTGAAAAAGGCATTGCGAGAAGCCGGAATCGATGAGAACAGGGTGCAAATGGATTTTATCTCATCAGTGGATTCCCATAAATTCATGAATATTGTGAAAGAGATGGAAGAGCGTCTCGCTCCGACTGCTCGATAAAGGAGAGACCCTTGATTACTGCTGTTCAAAAACCTTTTGACGAAATAAGTGAAATGGTTAAAGGCCATGATAAGCTGCTCATCCTCGGCTGCGGGAGCTGTGTAACCGTGTGTATGGCCGGGGGAGAAAAGGAGGTGGGTATCCTCGCCTCGACCCTGCGCCTGTTTAATAAGCAGAATAATATCTCCATGGAGATCATAGAGGATACAATTGAGAGGCAGTGTGATCGAGAGTTTTTCGATGCGGTGAAAGACAAGATCCTGCGGGCCGATGCGGTACTCTCAATGGCCTGCGGCGCAGGTGTGCAATTCTGCGCAGAGGTATTTGAGGGAAAGAGGGTTCTCCCCGCTCTGAACACACGCTTCTATGGGGCTACTGAGCAGCAGGGTATATGGTCCGAGTGCTGTGCCGGCTGTGGGAGCTGTGTGCTCGATAAGTTCGGAGGAATATGTCCCATAGCCCGCTGCTCGAAGAGCCTGTTGAATGGACCCTGCGGCGGTTCACAGGAAGGCAAATGTGAAGTGGATCCGGAGAATATCGATTGCGGATGGCAGCTTATCTATGACCGCATGAAAAGCCTTGGGCTCCTTCACAAGCTCGAGGAAAACGAGCCTATAAATGATTGGAGCACAGGACGGGACGGCGGTCCCGGAAAAATTATAAGGGAAGATATGGTCCTATGAGCGAGTTAAAAGCAGGAACAAATTTAGAGAAGGTATTCAAAGCTGGACATTTTGCAGTAACTGCTGAGTTGGGTCCACCGAAGAGCGCTGATGTGGAGGTGATAAATAAAAAGGTCCAGTATTTAAAGGGGAATGTGGATGCCGTAAACATTACGGACAACCAGACCGCCATTGTGCGCATGTCTTCCATCGCAGCAGGCGCTTTAGTTCTGCAGCAGGGATTGGAGCCGGTAATCCAGATAACCTGCCGCGACAGAAACCGGATTGCAATTCAGAGCGATGTACTGGGAGCCTATGCCCTGGGTTTGAAGAACATCCTATGCCTGACCGGTGATCATCAGAAATTCGGGAACCATGGGACCTGTAAGAATGTATTCGATCTTGACTCCATCCAGCTCATCCAGGCTCTTAAAACGATGAGGGATGAAAAGCAGTTCATCTGCGGTGATGAGATAAAGAACAGTAAAAAAGCTCCTATCGTTGAACCCAGGATTTTAATAGGCGCAGCGGCGAATCCATTCGCTGACCCATTTGAATTCCGCGTAATCCGTCTGGCTAAGAAGGTAAATGCAGGAGTTGATTTTATCCAGACCCAGTGTGTCTACGATATGGAGCGGTTTGAAGAGTGGATGAAGCAGGTTCGAGAGCGGGGTCTCCATAAGCAGGTAAAGATTATGGCCGGTTTAACACCTCTTAAAGCTGTTGGTATGGCAAAATATATGCGTGACAATGTGGCGGGCTTGAGTGTTCCGGATTACTATATCGATCGCCTGTCCGGGGCGGAGGACGCGCCTGCTGAGGGGATAAAGATCTGTGTGGAACAGATTAAACGGCTTAAGGAGATCGAGGGCGTGGCTGGAGTGCATATTATGGCCATTGAATGGGAAAGGCGCGTGCCGGAGATTGTTGAAGCGGCCGGTCTTCTCCCTCGACCGTAGGTCGAGGGACTCAGGCCGTAGGTCGAGGGACTCAGGTCGTAGCCAGGAGGCGGGGCCGTAGCTAAAGGGAAATACCGGAGGTAAGGTTCATGGCAAAAATAGTGATTGATAATAAATTGGATGCGAACTTTAAATATGAAATAGCAGCCAGACCTGGTGGGGAGAATATTAAAAAATGCTTTGCATGCGGCACCTGCACGGCAGGCTGCCCTGTTTTTCATGTGGAGCATAAGTATAATCCCAGAAAAATTATAAGGATGATTCTCATGGGCCTTCGGGAACAGGTTTTAAGTTCTAAGGTGATCTGGCTCTGCTCTCAATGCTACACCTGTTCTGCCAACTGTCCACAGGATGTGGATTTTTCAGAAATTATGTTTTCCCTGCGGCATATGGCGGTTGAAGAGGGTTATGCTCATCCCGACCTCCTGGAAAAGATTGAAAGTATCAGTACTTCAGCAAATGAGTTCCGGAGGGACTGTATCAACCTGATCCTGGCTGAAGGAGATGTCTCCAAAGAGCAGATACTTAAAAATGTGGAAAATACCCTCAAACAGATTAAAGTAAACGGATAAGAAATATGGCAGCTAAAAGCGGTGGAAAGACGGCCCGGCATGGAGTGAAGGCCAAAGACGGTATTAGGGCCTCTGGAGGAAACGGCAGAATCGGCTCTGTCATGGTAGTGGGAGCGGGAATCGCCGGTATTCAGGCATCTTTAGACCTGGCCGAAAGCGGCTTTAAGGTACACCTTGTAGACAAATCCCCAGCCATCGGTGGAATCATGACCCAGTTAGATAAAACATTCCCAACCAATGACTGTTCCATGTGTATCGTCTCGCCAAAGCTTGTGGACTGTTCCCGCCATATTAATATAAATCTACTCACCTACTCCGATGTGGAAGAGGTTTCCGGTGATCCGGGTAACTTTAAGGTTAAAATAAAGCTCCGCACTCGCTATGTGGATGAGTCAAAATGCTCAGGCTGCGGGGAGTGTGCCAAGGAGTGTCCGGTTATCCGGCCCAGTGAATTTGATCAGGGCCTGGCCGAGAGAAAGGCAATATACAGGCCTTTACCCCAGGCTACGCCCAATGTCTTTACTATTGAAAAGCAGGGCACCGCACCATGTACGGACGCCTGTCCTGCGGGCTGCAACGCCCACGGCTATGTGGCTTTAATCCGCAGCCGCAAGTTTAAGGAAGCAATAGAGCTGATCAGGGAAAAGATACCCCTGCCTGCTATATGCGGTCGTGTATGCGGCTTCTGCGAGGATGAATGCAACCGGGCCAATGTGGATGAAGCCGTCAGGATAAGGGCTTTGAAACGCTTCGCCGCTGATTACGAGATGAGGCATAGAGATTCTGAAGAAGAGATCAACCAGGTCGGGCGGGATGAGTCTGAAACCGTCAGGGATAAAGAGAAGGTTGCCATAATCGGCTCCGGACCCGCCGGGCTCACGGCCGCCTATGACCTGGCCAAACAGGGTTATAATCCGGTCATATTCGAAGCACGCGAAAAAGCCGGTGGTATGCTGCGCGTGGGTATCCCTGAATACCGCCTGCCCAATGACATTTTGGATTATGAAATTGATATCATAAAAAAAGCCGGAGTAGAAATAAAAACCAATACACCGATAAGCAGCGATCTGAGCCTGGAGGCCCTCTTTAACCAGGGATTTAAAGCCGTTTTTATTGCTGTGGGGACGCATAAGAGCCGTAGATTAAGGATTGAAGGGGAGGATCTGAAAGGTGTTATTCCCGGAGTGGAATTCCTGCGGGAGATCAATAACGGCGCCTCTAGAATAAATGTAAAAAACAAGGTAGTTGCAGTGATAGGCGGCGGCAACACGGCCATGGACACGGTCAGATCGGCCTTAAGGATGGGAGCCCGGGACGCCTTTATTGTGTACAGGCGCTCAAGGGAGCAGATGCCCGTAAGCATGGAGGAACTGGAAGCAGCCGAGGCTGAAGGCATAAAGATCAACTACCTGTTTTCCCCCATCAGGATAGAGGGCAATGGGGGCGGAGTAACCGAGCTGATCTGCAATCGGATGAAATTGGGCTCTCCCGATGCTTCAGGTAGGCGCCGCCCACTGCCTATTGAGGGTGAAACCAGATCCTTCAAGGCAGACATCGTTATGCCGGCCCTCGGGCAAACCGTAGATTATTCCTTACTTAATGAGGCGACCTGTAATCTGGAAACGGAAAAAGATCTGATTAAGGTTGACTCAATTACACTGGAGACTAATATCCCGGGTGTATTCGCAGGAGGCGATGCCACGGGCAGCGAGGGGTATGTTGTTCATGCCATAGCCCACGGCCACCGGGCGGCAGTTTCTCTGGATCGCTATTTGCGCGGTCAGGATCTGCACAGCGGCCGTGAGGAACCGGCAGTCAAAATCGCTGAGATGCCGGCTTACCCGGATAAGAAAAAACCTCTTCAAGAAATACCCATTCTTAGTGTAAAGCAGAGGATTAAGAATTTCAGGGAAATGGAGCTGTGCTTTACCGAGGATCAAGCTGCCCAGGAGGCGAGCCGCTGCCTGGACTGCGGAACCTGCTGCGAATGCCTCCAATGTGAGAAGGCCTGCGAAGCCAATGCCATCGATCACACCATGCAGGATAAAATAGTAGAATTGAATGTGGGCTCCATACTGCTTTCACCGGGGTGTGAGCTTTCCGATCTTACTCGACTGCACAGGCTGGGTTATGGAAAACATGAAGACGTTATTACAAGCCTGCAGTTTGAGCGGATACTCTCCGCTTCAGGTCCCTATTCAGGTCATATACAGCGTCCCTCGGATGGGAAAGAGCCGAAAAAAATTGCCTTTATTCAGTGCGCGGGCTCAAGGGATTGCGATAACGACTACTGTTCTGCCGTATGCTGTATGTATGCCTTGAAAGAAGCGATTATTGCCATGGAGCATGAGCCTGATATTCGCTGTGATATCTTTTATATGGATATAAGGGCTTATGGTAAGGGGTTTGATGCCTATTACGAGCGGGCTAAAGACTTAGGCATTAGCTTCATTCGCTGCCGGCCCCGGGAGATTGAAAAGATTGCAGACAGCGGGAATTTACGAATCGGTTATGTTGATGATGATGGTTTTTACCGTACTAAAGAGTTTGACATGGTGGTGCTTTCAGCCGGTTTCAAGCCGCTGTCTGATGCTGGAGAGATTGCTCAGAAGTTCGGAATTTCCTTAGACGATCGTGGTTTTGCGTTAAACAGGGCGCTCGATCCTGTTGCTTCAACCAGGGACGGTATATATGTTTTCGGTCCCTTCTCAGAGCCAAAGGATATACCTGAAACGGTAATGGAGGCCTCAAGCGCCTCATCCTGTGCCATGGTGTACTTATCCGAATCCCGGGGAACCGAGGTTGAGGAGCTTAAGCTTCCACCGGAGAGGGATGTATCGGGCGAGCCGCCGCGAATCGGTGTATTCGTCTGTCACTGCGGGAAGAATATCGGGGGTATAGTTGACGTTCCTGCTGTAGCGGATTATGCCAAAACCCTACCCCACGTGATTTTCTCAGATGACAATCTCTATACATGTTCTTCGGATACTCAGGTCATCATTAAAGAAAAGATTGAGGAGTATAACCTGAACAGAGTGGTCGTATCTTCCTGCTCGCCGCGCACCCATGAGTCCCTGTTCCAGGATACGATTCGGGAAGCAGGACTGAATCCTCACCTTTTTGAAATGGCCAACATTCGTGATCAATGCTCCTGGGTTCATATGCATGAGAAGGAAGCTGCTACGGAAAAATCAAAGGACCTGGTGCGCATGGCTGTTACCAAAGTGGCTCTTACGGAGCCATTGAAATCCATACCCCTCAAAGTGACGCAGAAGGCCCTGGTTGTGGGCGGCGGGGTAGCCGGAATGATAAGCGCCCTGTCCATTGCTGACCAGGGCTATGAGGTATTCCTCGTTGAGAAAACGGATACACTCGGAGGCATAGCGCTTAAAATCGATCGTAATATTGACGGCCATGATGTTTCAGGGTATGTAGAGGAGCTTAAAGGGCGTGTCTTAAATCATAAGTTAATTAATGTGTTTACAGATTCACACCTTACAAAAGTGGATGGCTTTATCGGGAACTTTACATCAACTATCGAGAGAATAAATAGAAAGGGTCCTGCAAAAATTGAAACCCACGAAGTTGATCACGGGGTGGCCATTCTTGCTACCGGCGGTGTGGAGAATAAGCCGGATGAGTACCTCTACGGCAAGAGTAGTAGGGTAAAGACTCTTCTTGAGCTGAGTGAAGCCATAGGCTCCAGTGATTTTAGTGTTCCCGATACAGTGGTCATGATCCAGTGTGTGGGATCGAGAGAACCGGAGCATATGTACTGCAGCCGGGTGTGCTGTTCCGGGGCTATTAAGAATGCCATCCGAATGAAAGAGATGAAACCTGAGGCGAATATCATAATTCTCTACCGTGATATCCGTACCTATGGTTTCCGTGAGAAATACTATACCCGGGCGAGGGAGTTGGGCATCATTTTTATGCAGTACGATCTCGAAAATAAGCCGGTAGTTAGAGAAGAGGGAGATAGAATTGTGATCAGCGCCCGGGACCACATTCTGGGAGCCGACATCGACATTCCGGCAGATATGCTCGTTTTGAGCAGCAGGATAAATCCCAATTCCGATAATGAAGAATTATCCCGGCTCTTTAAGGTGCCGATTAACAGTGAGAAATTCTTTCTTGAAGCCCACGTTAAGCTGAGACCCGTTGAATTTGCCACAGACGGTGTTTATCTGTGCGGTCTTGCTCATTATCCAAAGGATATTAAAGAGACGATTTCTCAGGCAAGGGCTGCAGCAGGAAGAGCGGCAACAATACTGTGCAGAGAGCTCATTGAGGCAGCGGGCAAGATCTCCTATGTGAACGAGGCTCGATGCAGCGGCTGCGGGGCCTGTGTTACGGTATGTGCCTATAATGCTATCACTATTGACGAGGAGCGGTGTGTGGCGGTAATTAATGAGGTGGTATGTAAGGGCTGCGGGGCCTGTGCAGCTACATGCCGGGGTACTGCCATTAAGCTTCACGGCTTTGAGGATGAGCAAATTCTTGAGATCCTGGATGCGGTATAGACCGGGTGAAAGGAAACTGTATGGAAACAAGTAATTGGGAACCAAAAATCGTGGCCTTTTTATGCAACTGGTGTTCCTATGCCGGTGCGGATTTAGCAGGTGTGAGCCGCCTGCAGTATGGGCCCAATGTAAGAATTATCCGTGTGCCCTGTTCGGGCAGGATCAACCCCCTTTACATCGTGCGTGCGCTTCAGAACGGTATCGACGGTGTTCTGGTTTCAGGATGCCATCCCGGAGACTGCCATTACATCAGCGGCAATCTCGTTGCCAGGAGAAAGTTTGCTCTTATGAAAAGGCTGCTCACCTATATCGGGATTGAACCGGAGCGAGTGCAATTTTCCTGGGTCTCCGCTTCGGAGGGGAACCGCTTCGCTGCCCTGATGAATAAGGTCATTGATGATATTAAAAAAATCGGACCGGCGAAAAAGCTTGTAAAGAGTGTTGCTTAAATATATGGAAAGCATGGAAAAGAAGATACGCGAAATAGCCAGGGAAATTTTCATAAATCAAAAAATAGATTTCTTTTTAGGCTACGAAGAGGGCTCTGTACCCCTTAAGAGCCGGCCCTTTTTTATTCAAGCGAAAGAAAAGACGCCGGACGGTCTTATTAATAGGCTTGTATGGAATTCTTTCTGCTCGAATAACCTGGCTGTTTTCCTGCCCAAATTTTTTGAACATGATCCGCGCAAAAAACCGCCGCGCATAGGTATATCGGTCAAGGGCTGCGATCTCCGCTCCATTGTGGCACTGATAAAAGAAAAACAGGTGCCCAGGGAGAATATTGTTTTAATCGGGGTTCCCTGCCTGGGAATGATCGATAAGACTAAGGTGGAGGCGAACTTCCAGGGCCTGGAAATAATAGGAAGCGAGGAGACGCCCGAAGGAGTCTTGAATATTACAACTAAGGACGGTAAAAAACACCACCTGAAGAGGGAAGAGTTTCTGCAGGAAGCCTGTATTGAGTGCCGTTTTCCCATGACTGAAGGAACAGATTATCTCATAGAGGGGAAGGCCAGGGATCCCGGAGACGGCGGTTATGCACGCATCAAGGCCTTTGAAGACAAACCGCCTGAAGAGCGCTGGGAGTATTTTAAACGGGAAATATCAAAGTGCATCCGCTGCAATGCCTGCAGGCAGGCCTGTCCCACATGCTGGTGTAAGGAATGCTTCGCCGAGCAGACCGATCTACGCTGGATCGGGGCAAGTATCGATCTTTCGGATACAATGATTTTTCATCTTATCAGGATATTTCACCAGGCGGGAAGATGTGTGGAATGTGATGCCTGTTACAGGGCCTGTCCCATGGGAGTAGATTTAAGGATGTTCACTAAAAAGATAGTACAGGATGTGGATGAACTGTTTAGCTATGTTCCCGGCTTCTCTACAGAAGATACTCCACCAATGTCTACCTTCAGAGAAGAGGACAGCGATAATTTTATTTCTGAACCATAAAGGGGTTTAAAAGGATTATATAAGAATGGCACAGGGAGTTATTAAAAAAGAGGATCTGTACAGACTTCTTTCAACTGCCGCCGGAAAGAAGAAGGTGTATGCTCCGATCGATGGTGTAGGGGGTATTGAATTCGCTGAAATTCATGAACAGAAGGAGATAACCCTTGATTACAGTAATTCAAAACTCTCCCCCAAGTCCATTTTCTTTCCCCAGCGGGAGGTGCTCTGTACCTTTGCAGACGATGCTTTGGAAGAGGTTCAGACACCTAAGGAGGCTTTGATTGTTTTCGGGATCAGGCCCTGCGATGCCCTCTCCCTGACTTATCTTGATAAGGTCTTTTCCGATAGTGCCGGAAGGTTCAAAGACCCCTACTACCTCAAGCGAAGGGAGAATGCAGTTATCATTTCACTGGCCTGTAAGGAACCCCGTGCGACATGTTTCTGTACATCCGTAGGAGGGAGTCCGTCGGGAAAAGAAGGCGCTGATATCCTGGTTTATGAGCTTGCGGATAAACTGCTCTTTGAATCCTGTTCGGACAGGGGGCAGGACTTCATGAAGACCGCTTCGGTCCTCTTTAAACAAGCAGAGGAAGATCATAAAACTGCTGCTAAAGAGCAGGCAGAGAAAGCAAAGGACGGTATGCCCGTGCTTAATCTGAATGGTCTGAAAGAGAGAGTCGATAAGGTATTTGAAGATCCGCTCTGGGATGAGATTACCCGCAACTGCCTGGGATGTGGGGCATGTACCTATCTCTGTCCTACATGCCACTGCTTTGACATTACCGATGAAGAGAATAGAAAGGGGGAGGGATACAGGATCCGCACCTGGGATTCCTGCCAGTATCCTCTCTTTACTCTTCATGCTTCGGGACACAATCCCAGGGTCAATAAGAAGCAGCGCATGCGCCAGAGAATTATGCACAAGTATTCTTACACGGTGGATAATTACGGGGATATATTCTGTGTAGGCTGTGGACGCTGCATACTCTACTGTCCGGTGAACCTGGATATAAGGGACATGCTTAATACGCTTAATAAACTATAATGTATAAACTGTGGGGCCGTTAATGGAAAATCCTTACATACCTTATCCGGTAAGCATTGATGCTATTACTATCGAGAATGATGCCAAAGATCTTAAAACATTCAAATTAACCTTTGATAGGGAAGAGGATCTGAAGGCATTCACCTATATGCCGGGGCAGTTTGCCGAGATGTCTGTATTCGGGAAAGGGGAGTCCCCATTCGGCATAGCCTCTTCTCCCACGGAAGAGGGCTATCTGCTTTTTACAGTTAAAAGAACGGGTACGGTTACTAAAGAACTTCATAATTCAGAGCCCGGGCGTAAGATAGGGGTGAGAGGCCCCCTGGGAAATACTTTTCCATGGGATCGAATGGTGGGAAAGAATATAGTGATTGTATCCGGAGGCTTTGCCTTTACTACCCTGCGCTCCGCCATTACCTATATGCTCTGTAAAGAGCAGAGAAGTAAATTCGGCAGTATAACGACCGTTTACGGGGCACGCGACCCTGGTGAGCTGATGTACAAGGATATTCTTAAAAGCTGGGAAGCGAACACTAATATTGATCTCACCCTTACCGTTGACAGAGCCCCGGACAACGGCTGGCATGGGCGGGTTGGACTGGTTCCCAATGTGCTAAAAGAGGTTAACCCGAGCTCGGAGAACAGTATCGCCTTAGTGTGCGGGCCTCCCATTATGATCCGTTTTACAATTCCTGTGCTCCTGGAACTTGGCTTCAATAAAGACGATATAATTATCTCGCTGGAAAACCGGATGAAGTGCGGCATTGGAAAGTGCGGCAGATGCAATGTCGGATCGAAATATGTCTGCATCGACGGTCCTGTGTTTACCTACGCTGAACTCGAGCACCTGCCTGCGGAGTATTAAGGGGTATTAAGAGGAGAAATTATGAGTACATCTGATGCCGCACCCTGGAAAGATAAGCTGTGGAAGGAACTGCGGCTCTTAAAGCCGGAAGAATTATGTGACAGGGCATGCGTGAGATTCAGCCAGGAGGGGTTTTATTCTATGGATTCCATGGGCAGAGAGTATCGTATTTATACAGATGATCAGAGGGTAGAAGAAACAGGCGGAGACCCATTAGCTTCAGATCCTGATTTCCAGCTGACCCTCCTGTCTTACCTGATCCATGCTAAAGCGATACCCCTAACGGGAAAGTGGGTCTCAGAAAAGGACTTAAAAGGGGGAAGCATCTTCTTTCGAGGGCCGCATCAGCTACCCGCTGCTCCCCTGGTAGAAAAGTACGGAAGGAATGCAGATCTGTTCCTGGAGGCAGGTAAGGCCTTGGGCGGAAAACCTCTGGATTTCGGTGATGTATGCCTGGAGTTCCAGGTGCTCCCGAGGGTCCCTCTGGCCTGTGTGCTGTGGGTCAAAGACGAGGAGTTTCCCGCCAGGGTGTCGTTTCTCTTCGACTCCTCCATTGAAGCTCATTTAGAGTTAGACGTGATCTTCGCTTTAGTCAGTTCTGTGGTACGGAAGCTGTTGAACAATACATAAATTGTATTTTATTATCTTTGAGGGCTTGTTAAAAACTATATTATGAGAGAGAGGTAAATAATGGCAGCAGAAATTATTGACGGCAACAGTATTGCAAAACAGATCCGCGGAGAACTGGAAGAAGAAATCAAGAAATTGAAAGAGGAAAATAATACAACCCCGGGACTGGCGGTGGTTTTAGTTGGTGAGAATCCGGCCTCCCAGGTTTATGTTCGCATGAAAAACAAGGCCTGTCATGATATAGGCGTATATTCGGAACAGCACAGCTTGAGCAAGGATATTTCTGAGGCTGATCTCCTTAAGCTTATTGATAAGCTTAACGAAGACAGTAAGATCCACGGCATCCTGGTTCAGCTTCCCCTGCCTGAGCATATTGATGAGAGCAAAGTCTTGTACAGAATCAAGCCGGAAAAGGATGTCGACGGCTTTCATCCGGTTAATCTCGGGAAAATGCTTATCGGAGAACCGGGTTTTCTTCCGTGTACTCCCTTTGGGGTACAGAAGCTGCTCATCTATTCAGGCGTTAATTTGGAGGGAGCACATGTGGTCGTGGTCGGGCGGAGCAATATCGTGGGCAAGCCTGTGGCCAATATGCTTCTGCAGAAACAGAAGGATGCCAATGCCACTGTAACGGTTTGTCATTCCAGGACCAAGGATCTTGCCTCGATTACCAGGCAGGCCGATGTTCTTATCGCGGCCATAGGAAGACCTGAAATGATTACTGCGGATATGGTACGAGAGGGTGCTGTGGTTATAGACGTCGGTGTAAACAGGGTTGATGACCCGGGGCGCAAGCGGGGCTACAAGCTTGTAGGAGATGTTAAGTTCGATGAGGTATCGCAGAAATGCAGGGCCATTACACCGGTGCCCGGCGGAGTCGGTCCAATGACCATCACCATGCTACTATATAATACGGTTAAATCGGCCAAGAATTCTGCTGCCTGAGCTCTTACAGAATATTAAATCACTTTGTTTCTGATTGTAAGTTGACTTATTATCATTTTATGTATATCGTTAACTATAATATTGGTCGACCAAAAAAGAAGGCTATTTATGAGAATATTATCCTTATCCGAAGTAAAAATGAAGCTCAGTGAGCTCATTGAAAATGTTTATTCTACTGATGAAGAATAGTTATTACAAAAAACGGCAGGCCTCATGCTGTACTGGTAAGCCCTGACGAGTTCGAAAGCTGGAAAGAAACAATTGAGATTAAATCGGATGCTGATCTTATGAATGAAATTAAAAAAGGCCTTTTATCATTAAAGGGGAAATGCAGGCTTTATGCCCTTGAAGAGGAGTAAATAATGTTCCGAGTAAAACAGCTATTAAAGATTATTATTTTCTGCCTGATAATCTTTATTACATGTACAGCTTTTACTGAAAGTTTTGAAGATAAGAATTATGATTTTGGTATTTCATCTGGCATATGGCTGCCTGGTAAAATATCTGCTTCAGATGATCTGTCTGATTCAGATTTTAGCAAAACACTTGATAAAAAGGCGACGTTTTTTCTAAGATGCATTGCGGATGCATATGTAGTTCCAAAGCTTGCGCTTGGCGGATATATAAACTACAGCAATGTAGCGCTGGAGAAGGACGTAATGCTCGGGCACTGGGACGGAGAAGATCATGAGATTCCCGAATCCGGCATAATTATGCTTGAGTTTGGCGGTACAATTAAAGCCCGCTTTATAGTCAATCCTAAACTGGCAATTAAGCCCGGTTTAAATATTGGTTATAGACAGACATTTTCAGAAAGTGAAGATGCCCGGTGCAAAGGTCTTGGTATCAATGGCAGTTGTGAAATACAATATAGAACACCGATAGATCTTATAATATATGGAGATATAGGATTTTTAACACAACCATTTGGCGGAGTCCATGACGTTGCCTATATGCTCTTTTCTCCTATTTTATATGTTGCACTTGGCCTTGGGCTGTGAGGCATGTACAAGGGAGGCTTACGCCGTTTATTTATCACCTTCCCTGGGTAAGAAACACATTAACAACCCTTCTATCGCTTTTACTGTGCCTGTATGTGGAATGGAAAGTTCGCATTTGACATCATATTAATGATGATGTATTATTTACATCATGATAAGAACACAAATCCAATTACCTGATAAGCTTTATCGTCGCTTGAAAGAACTGGCAAAAAGTGAAGAGACCTCGCTTGCAGAGATCATGAGGAGAGCTGGTGAACATATCTTATTGGTTCATCCCGAGTATGAACTTGCACAAAAGAATTGGCAGCCTCCGGAACCGGAAGATCTTGGCGAATTCCAGAGTCATGAATCAAACTGGAGGATTCTGGCGAATGCACAGGAATTTGAAGATATTGCATCAAAGGAGGATTCCGGTTCATGATCTCCTGCGATACTAATCTTTTACTCCATGCGTATAACAAACAGAGTGCATTGCATATCCCGGCAAAAGATTTTTTCATCAAATATTCGGGGAACAGAGATTTTACAATATGTGAGCTTGTTTTAACGGAGTTCTATGTTTTATTACGAAATCCTGCAGTAGTCGAAAAACCACTCAGTGCAGAGAAAGCATTCGAAGTTTGTCAGAGATATCGCCAAAACATAAACTGGATAGTTATCGATTACCCTGGCGGTCTCATGAAAGAGATTTGGGAAAGAGCTTCAAGGCCTGATCTCGGCCGCCGTTCTATATTTGATGCACGTCTTGCATTAACCCTAAGGCATCATGGAGTAAGCGAATTTGCAACACGAAATGTCAGACACTTTCAAGACTATGGATTTAAACATGTATGGGATCCATTAGAGTGATTATCGATACATGCCCGGATTTTTTAAAGAGATGAAGAAATATCCATAGGAAATAGAAACAAAGTTGGCCTTTCAGGTTCAGGCGCGTGATCTGGAGGGAGCTGAGCAGAGTATTTTCCATCTTGTAGAGTATATTTGCAATAATCAAAGTTCAGATAATTTTGATGAGATAAAATTGCGGATAATACAGGTTTTAACTATTGCAAGCCGATCAGCCTATAATGCCGGTGGGAACCCAAATAATTTATTTAGGATCAATCTTTATTTTATTAAAAAAATGCTAATGATTAGAAGCAAAACAGAACTCCTGTCTCTGGCTAAAAATATTTTGAAGAAATTAATTTCCATTATACCTGAGAAAAATATCACTAATAAAGCTAAAATAAATACTGCACTTCAGTATATTCGTGAACACTGTACTTCGAATGTTTCTAGAAATGTTGTATCTGATATTCTTGGTTGCAGCCCATCGCATCTAAGCAGATTGTTCTCAGAGATTACAGGTCATACCTTTAAAGAATTTGTGTTGAAATACAGAATGGAAAAGGCAAAAGAACTGCTTCATAATGTACATTTAAATATAATAGAAGTAGCTTATGAGGTGGGGTATAATGATCCTAACTATTTTACATCTGCCTTTAAGAGAACGTTCGGTATAACACCCTCCCTATTTAAAAAAAGTATTCCCATTAAGCCTGATTAATTCTCATTTATCGTTCCCTCATAACTTTTTCAAAGAAAATAATACATTTGTGGCTGATTTTATCGGAGAGGCGAACATTGTTGAGGTTAAGGTTCTTGATTTGAATGAGAACAGGGCTCAGGTTCAGCTTGGAACACTTAAGATTTCCACACCCTTCCTGAAAAAGCCCGATAAGGATAAAATCGCCAGGCTCATAATCCGGCCGGAGGATATCTATATCGGTCAGGCGGATGAGAAGGGTTTGAAAGGGGTTGTAAAATACGCAATGTACCAGGGTGCAACAAACGACTATATTATCGACACCGAGGCGGGAGAGTTGAGGATTATCGACTATCAAGCCAAAGGGGTATTACGAGAGCATGGCACCCAGGTCTCCCTTACTTTCAGGGAGGATCATATATTTCTATTAAATTAACCAAAAAAGGGGGTTTTAAAGAGTGGAGTATTAAGAACAAGGGTCCCTCCGCTGTCTGGATCGTGGCAGCGGGAGAGTCGGCTGCAGACTTCCCTCACAAGATCGCAGAAGGGGATTCAGTTTCCATAACAACGACCCTGGTGGATCTCTACACCTATATTGTTGTGGACAATGAAGGCGGCGGCACGACGACTCTAGATGTTAAGGCCAAGGTTGGGGAAACCGATGCCAAGACCGCCCGCGGCAAATATATGAGGATCATCTGGTTCTGAGGTGGGGAAAGCATCCCCGACTTTTTATTGGCCTAAAGACGCTACGATTTCAGCCCAGAACTTTTTTTCATCCAGATCACCGTTTAAGAAGGAAGTGATCAGCACGCGGGCGGATTCAGGAAGAGCCTTCCAGTACTTGTTAATCCAATCCTCTGGAAGCTCTTTCTCTTCCTCCGCAGGCATTTTTCCCTGTTTATAAGATACAAATTGGCTGATCATTGTTATCATAACATCCGGGGGAAGAGGGACATTTTTTTCCGGTGAAGCTTTTCCCCTCCTGGGCAGCCACTTATCCAGTAAAACATCGAGCTCCCTGTCCGTGATACCGGGTTCCTGTTTGCGAATGATATCAGAGACAATTTGTCTTGAGATTTCACCTACATTAAATGAGGCTCCCAACTGGGATTGAATTCTTTTAGCCATGCTTTGAGCCATTCCCTTAGGTCCGATCCCTCCCGGTCCTGTAAAGAAATCTTTGGTACGACGGTTGACTGCCCCGGTAATCACCTCAAGTTCCGAAGAGCTGGCCTGGTTCAGAATATAGTCTAAAACTCGATATAGCTTATCTTCTTTAGACACTTAAGTTATGCATCTCCCCTAAAAGTTAAACGAGATTTGTGGTTCCATGTACTGATAGTATAGGATAAACTTAAAGGGAGAATCAATGAGTACGTGAGGGAAGAATGACAGTTAAAGATGAGTATTGGGAGTTAAGAGAGATCTTTATGGCTGCTGTGGCGAGAGTCAATCCATACAGCATGATTTTAAAACATCTGCGAATTGAGAATAATGAGTTAATAATCTCATATGAAGGTTTTAAAAAACAGATCGATCTGAATGATTTCAAGCGGATCATTATTCTTGGAGCCGGTAAGGCCACTGCAAAAATGGCCCTGGCCGTAGAGGAGATTTTTGGAGAGAGGATCAATACAGGGGTGATTTCTGTGAAGTACGGGCATACTGAAGATCTTAAGAGGATCAGGATTATAGAAGCCGGGCATCCCGTTCCTGATGAAAAAAGTGTCCAGGCGGCTTCCGAAATTGAGCTCCTGGCCCGGGAGGCTGATGAAGAGACCCTGGTTATTAATTTAATCTCAGGAGGAGGCTCGGCTTTACTTGCCTCACCCTTAAGACTTCCCGCGGATAATAAAATTCCCCGGATCTTACTGGAGGAAAAACAAGTTACAACCCGTATATTACTCTCCTGCGGAGCGGCTATCCGGGAAATAAACTGCCTGCGCAAACATATCTCTCAGATTAAGGGGGGCCGCCTGGCTGCAATACTCTATCCCGCAGTTTCGGTAAACCTGATCCTCTCCGATGTAGTGGGAGATCACCTCGATTCAATTGCCTCAGGCCTTACTGCTCATGATGAAACAACCTATAAGCAAGCGGATGGGATAATAAAGAAGTACGGCCTGGAGAAGAAGCTTCCCGATAGCGTTTTGAATATCATTCAGATGGGCCTTGAGGGAGAGATTGAGGAAACCCCAAAGCCCGGGGACAGAGTATTTTCCAAGCTTATTAATATACTGATGGGAACCAATTATACGGGCTTGCAGGCTGCATCTGTTAGAGCAAAAGAACTGGGCTACAATACTGCTGCACTTTCATCTCAGATTACAGGTGAGGCCAGGGAGGTGGCCAAAATGTATGCAGGAATTGCCCGGGATATTAAGAAATATGATTGTTTGGAAAAGAAACCTGCCTGTATAATCGGAGGGGGTGAAACAACAGTGACCTTAAGAGGAAAGGGCAGGGGGGGGAGGAATCAGGAGCTCGCTTTGTCTTTTTTAGAGGAGGTTGAAGATGGTATTTACTTCCTGTCCGCTTCAACAGACGGCAATGACGGGCCCACAGATGCGGCAGGGGCTTTTGCTTCCCTGGAGATTCTCAATAAAAGCAGGGAGGCGGGATTATCTCTTACCGAAAGCCTGAAACATAACGATTCCTATCATTTCTTTGATTCGCTGGGCTATCTGCTTAAGACCGGGCCGACAAATACGAACGTATGCGATTATCAGATCTGTCTGATTAAGTGACCCTTTCGGACTGCTGCTTTATTTTCAAAGCGGGTAGAAAGGAAAGAAGCAGCAAGCCCATAATAGCCAGGGCGGTACCCACTCCCAGGATATCGGCAAGAAATCCCATGAGGGGCGACAGCAGAGCAACCAGAATTGTCTTAACCTGAGATTCACCGGACAGTCCGGAGGCCATCACTCTATTAGAGATTTGCTCACTTAAATATCCAACTGTAAGAGGGCGCCGTAGATTCTGAAGCATGTATACTAAGATAAAGAAGAGAATGGATACCAGGGGCAGAGAAAGAATCTGAAGGCTGCCTGTAATTAGAATAAATATGCCGCCCAGCAGGAAGGTGCAATTAATCACTTTAGGCAGGGAATGGATGCGATTCAGCAGACGTCCGGCTGAGCTTGAGGCAAGGGAGGTCAGGAAGTAGAGAAGAAAATAGATGATACCTGTAAGAATGGCTACCCTCCGGTTACTGGTAATGTAGAGAAGAATGGGAAAAGCCAGGGCATAGTTTTTAAGGATGGGCTGAATATAGTCTTTGACTGTTTTGAACACGGAATCAAATGATGATGAATTAAAGAGAATTTTTAAGAAACGTGGATTCTTGAATATATCAATAAAATCCTTCAATGTGCTTTTGATCTGTTGGAGGGCATCCTTAAATGGATTTCCTGTATTTTCCTGCCTGACAGTTCCATCGAGACTGCGGGGATAGGAGATCATAAGCAGCAGCGCCAGGATATAGGGGATAACCGAGGCCAAAAAAACAATGCGATAGCTTCCGCTGTACAGCACCAATCCCGCAGCAATTAAAGAGGATAAGGCAGATCCCCTCTGAGAACAGGCCCGTGTGTGTCCGTAGTAATCAACTTTGAGGTCCAGCATATTGCTTAGACGGAGATATTCCAAAATCATGGCCTTGTGTGTTCCTGTCCTGAAGGCCTCACCCAGGCCAAAACATATCATGGCCAGAATATAAAAAGCGAAGCTCGGGAGAAAAAAGAAGATGGTAAAGGAGATAATATAGGAGAGGAAGGACAGGATCATCGAACCCCTTCGTCCGAAGGCATCTGCTATAATTCCTGTGGGCATTTCCATAAGATTGGTGGCAATCTCCCGTATAGAGAAAAGAGTGCCGATTTCTAGAAATGAAAAACCCATTTCTCTGAAAAATAGAATAATAAATGGATCGAAGAATTTCAGATTTTTAAGAAACCCATAGAGACAGAATTTATAGTACTGCTTATCTTTTATTATTTTAACCATGATACAAGGACAGAAAGATAGCGGCGAAGGGACTTGAACCCCTGACCCAGCGGATATGAGCCGCTTGCTCTGCCATCTGAGCTACGCCGCCATTTATTGAGTGCTATTAATGTGTATCGACCCATGCAATATATCAATCGCCGATATCTCTGTCAAGGCAGCTCCACGTATCTGTACTTACCTGCAGCCTTGACTGGGCAGGGTTTTAACTTTAATATCTTGTTTTGTGGAGACAAAAAGTATTATAACCGTGCGGTCCTATGAATGTGACAGGTATGGGCACGTGAATAATGCGGTATATCTTAATTATCTTGAGTTTGCCCGAATGGAGTTTATGAAAACACTGGGTTTGTCCCTGGATGAATTGAGGCAAAATGGATTTGCCCTGGTGATCGCACGCATCTGTATAGATTATAAGCGGGAAGCAAGGCAGGATGACATTCTGCAAATTATCACTAAACCGGTTAAAAAGGGAAAGATCAGTGGTATTTTCGGGCAGAGGATTTACCGGGACAGCGAGCTGATTGCAGAAGCGGAAGTTACCTATGTCTGTATTGATAAGAACGGGAAGCCGGTAAGATTCCCTGCTGAGCTTAAAATAGAAGAGCTTGAGTCATGAAAATAAGTAGTCGTTTGGAAAACTATCTTGTAAGCTCACTGTCCCAATCCATGTCAGTACACCTTATGGAGAGGCTCGCCGGTAGAATATTTCACAACTACGATCTACACATGCGCACCGGATTTCCCGAATCCATTCCTATTCCGCAGCGCGATGCGGCAAATCAAATCGTCCAGGATGTAAAGCGTGAAGGCCTTTTAACCAGATTCGTTGAGGTCTTGATCGACGTGGATCGCAATGGCGTTATGGGTCGAGAGATCTCAATCCGCTCCCTGCCCCAGATTATTGATGAAATTGAATCTTTAGGGTTCTTATTTAAAGAGGATTATGCGCTTTTTATTGAGGATAACAGGCTTGTAAGGACTAAAGGATGGGGAGTCTTAAGGGAAGGAGCCAATTACGAATTTTCCTTTTTGAGTCTGGATATTGTGGATAATTCACATCTGGTACGGAATTATTCAAAAAAAAAGGTATTTAAAGCCTACAATGATCTACACGGGTTGGTTTCTAAGATAGTAGAGAGGAGGGAGGGACGTATCTGGAACTGGGAAGGGGACGGCGGCCTGGCAGTTTTTTATTTTGGTGATAAAAATATTAAGGCAACATTAACGGGAATGGAAATTCTGCTGAAGATGTTCATGTATAATTTATTTGACTGCCCCTTTAAGGAACCGCTGAAGCTGCGAATAGGTGTACACACCGGGCCCTGTCATTTCCTGAATAATTTTGAGGATATTCATGGTGACACTTTAAGGCGTGTCCGGGTCATTGTGTCTCAATATACGCAAGCGGACTGTTTGACAATTTCCCCTGGCGTATATTCAGACCTGGGCACTAAGCTGGCTGCATTTTTTAAATCTTTTAATATTGAAAAGCGGAAAATACTATATGGCTATCGATTAGTCTGGGAGTGAGCCAGTGGATATCATTGTTTTTTCCAATGCCCGTAAGATACGTGACTGTTTTAAAATCTATAGAAAAAGCAGCAATTTCTCGGTGCCCCTGTTCCTGCCTGTGGAGGAGATCAATAAGAGTATAAAACAGGTCAGGTCGGGCGCTTTAATCTATATTGATCTTTACGGATTAGATGAAAAAGAAATTCCCAGGTATCTTCGACATCTTTCCAAAAAAGAGGATATCTTTTATGGAGTGCTCGATTTCGATGGAAAGATCAAGGATGTGACTGAACTATTCCATAACGGTGCTGTGGACTATGTAAGCCGACTCAGTCTGGGGGCCGGTATTACCCCTAAGAGATTGAGCAGGGTTTTACAGTACCTTCAAGCCTCAAGATATGAAACATTAAAGAGTATTGAAGAGAAACCCAGGGATACTATTCAGAAAGATTATAGGCCTTCCGGTAATGATTGGAAAGAAATAAAATCCGGAAAAGAATATACATTTTATTTGATGTTTATTGAGCTCGATGATAGTGAGGAAATGGAGAAGAAGTATGGGAGGAAGAACTTGACTGTTGCTCTTTCCTCCTTCAAGAAGTACGTTGAAGAATCTGTAAATTCTTTTAACGGGCGGGTATGGATATGGTCCAGATTCGGTGGATTAATCCTGTTTCCTTTTAACGAAGATGAATTTGCCCCCCTGGAATGCGGATTTCGCCTCATTCTTTTTAAACCTCTCTATGATATTGAAGAATCGTTATTCCCCCATTTTCTGTCTTTCCGGATGGCCATACACATCGGTAACATAATCTATTCAAAAATTAATACCGGTAATATTATATCGGATTCTCTGAATACTATTTTCCACCTTGGACAGCAATTTGCAGAACCGGGAAATTTCTATGTTACCGAAGATGTACTGCAGTTTGCTCATTCAGCGTTTATGGACTTTTTCCTGGATTCTGGATTTTATGAAGACAGAAAGATATTACGGATGCGGCTTCCTCTACATACACAGTGAGTCGAATAATTTAAAGTGAAGGAAAAATTATCAATTAAAAGCTATATTTTTTTCAAATGGCGTTTTTTGCTCTTCTTTTGTATTGCAGTTCTGTTTACAAGCATATCAGGCTTATATTTCATCCGCTTCATGCTCAAACCGAATACCGGTTTAGTCATTAATTTCCCCGAAGTCGCTATAGTTGAAGGTAAAGTAATTTTTGCCCCCAAAACCCCCTTTTCACCTGCTGTCACAGCAGGTCTGAAGCCCAATATCGATCAATTAATCAGCATCAAAGGCAGACCGGTCCGGAGTATTCGAGATGTGGTTGTCGCAGATTCGCATATCTGGAATTTCGAGCCCTTTCCCGTTGAGATAAGCAGAGACGGGAATCCTGTCCAGACAATTTATATCACTCCTGCTATGACCCCATCCAGACTGGACTGGGTATTCGCACTTATTTTCTGCATCGTTTTAGGCTTTACGGTTTTTTATCTGACTATTAATTTGCCTGAGGATACAGCTTCTAATTTTATTGCTCTAGCCGCTCTATTTTATCTTGTTTTTACATGTGTAAAGCCCTTTTACTATGAAAGTTTTTTCTCCAATCTGCTCATCCACCTGGGAAAGCTCACCTCATGGCTCATGGCTTTTTTTGGCTTTTATTTTCCCTCGCCCAAGGGAAAGCGATTCACTCGTCTGTCCATTATTGGCTTTATATCCGCTGTGTATCTGATCTTTATCGCTTTCCGCTTGTACTACTTTCATCAGTGGTCCAGCAGCGGACAGGACCTCTGGCTGGTGCACTACCGTTTTTTGGGTAAATTAAACAATATTTCAGATGGTATAGCCTTTTTAACCTATTCGTTTCTCCTGATTAGCTCCTATGTTAGAACATCGTACATAAAGGAGAAACGGCAGATCGAGTGGATTCTGGCTGGTTTTCTTATTGCCATTCCACCGTATTTCTTCTTAGACCAGCTTCCCATCATTCTTGGGGAGCCGCTGGGTTTCAGAATCAGTATGGGCAATTTCGCCAATTTATTTTTATTATTTGTACCCCTCTTTTTTATAATTGGTCTAATCAAACACAAGGTATTCAATATAAAATTCTTCGCCAGCCGCTATTTGGTTTACACATTTCTGGCCCTGATTATTCTATCCTTTTTCACAGTGCTTTATGAGCCCGTGCAAGAGCTGTTCATTCGGAATTACGGTCTTCCAGTCCGCATAGCAGGTTTTTTAGTAACTACCATGCTTTTTATTCTACTTATACCGCTGCGCTCGTTATGTATAACATTAGTGGAAAGACTGTTTTACCGGAGCCACTATAAAAAGTCACTTCAGTATTCGGCAAGCCTGGAAAAGAGGAATATGGAGCTGCTGTTAATTATTGATGAGTTGAACAGGCAGAACTTGCGCTCTTTTCAGACGGACAAGATGAAAGAACTTAGGGGAATTATTACCGGTATCGCTCACAGAGTTAATAATCCGGCAAATTTCATTTCCAGCAGCCTATCTTCTTTAGATAAAAAAATCAAGAGCTTATTCAAGAGTATTAAAGATTCGGATATACCTGAACATGATAGATTGAGCAAGCTTAAAGATGAAATTAACTGTTTTATCAATATTGCTCAGGAGGGAGGATTAGTAATTAAGGATTTTGTCCGTAATCTTGTCTCCTTAGTGGGCTCAAGATCAAATATTCCGGTAAGTGTCAGTACTTCGCATCTACTGAAAAATGCTGAAATTGAAATTCGGCAGAAATTTCCTCAAGCACAACTGCGAATGATCATAAATAGCTCAATAAAAATAACCTGTTATCCCGGCGAGCTCATACAGGCATTACATTACCTGCTTGTGAATGCCTTAGAGGCAAGTAGTAATATGGATGATGAAGTTTTTATTACAGCGGAAGATATGAATAACTGCATCAAGATTGAGATTGAGGATCATGGCCTGGGAATCGAGGATATCAACGTGAAGAAGGTTTTTGATCCCTTCTTCACCACCAAAGCAGGTCATGAGGGATTAGGATTATACTTCTGCCGCTCCATTGTGGAGCGCAGTTCAGGCTCCATAGAGATCGATAGTAAAGCAGGCATTGGAACCAAGGTGACATTACTTCTGGCAGTAACCCATGACTGATAAAAACATAAAAATATATGTGGATGGAGGATGTTCTGGAAATCCGGGACCCGGGGCCTGGGCCTTTATTATTCTGTATGACCGATCCCGTATCCGGGCGAGCTGTCCGGTTCCGTCAACCACGAATAACCGCATGGAACTGAGCGCTGTTATCTCGGCCCTGAAAGAAGCCTGTAAGCATCCTGAATGGCTGAAAGTCCAGACCGTTGGGAAAAAAACCGTCTTAGTGGTTTACACGGATTCAAGATATGTAGAACAGGGAATCACAGCCTGGATACACAAATGGGAACGCAACGGCTGGCTGAACAGGGGAAAAAAACCGGTTAAAAACCAGGATTTATGGAAAAAATTAAGAGAACTCTCCAGCTCATTTAACATCAGTTGGCAGTGGCTGCGGGGGCATGCAGGGCATGAATTGAATGAAGAGTGCGACCGGATGGTGCGGGAGGCTATAAAACAGGTAAAGAAAAACAATGCCCGCGGCAGCGAGCAACCCCGGCGGTAAAGGAGGTACAAACCCACCGATGAAACTCGCTCACGGGCATATAATTAAGGAGGAATTCAATTTAAATTCTATCCCATTAAGCTTTAAAAATCCTGTTTTTAAGCCAGAAAAATAATTAAAGCGAATACTTTAAATCAGCAGAATCATTTTCCCCTTAATATTAATTAGGGGGGAAAGATGTTATCTGTAATATCAAGTCATGCTCCCCTGGGAATAGATGGTGTACTGATTCAGGTTGAGGTTGATATTCGCAGGGGACTCCCGGGTGTGGATATTGTAGGGCTTCCGGATAATGCGGTCAGGGAAGCAAGGGAGAGGGTCAGAGTGGCTATTCGAAATAGTGGGTTTCGTTTTCCGGCGGATCGGATAACGGTCAATCTTGCACCTGCGGGCATCCACAAGGAGGGGGCTGCTTATGATCTGTCCATTGCCTTAGGGATACTTATCTCTTCAGGGCAGGTTCCATTAAGCAATGAAAGACTCATGGTACTGGGTGAGGTAAGTCTGACCGGAGCGGTCCGTCCCGTAAACGGAGTGTTGTCTGCTGTAGGATCTGGATTACAGAATGGAACCGATCTGTTTTTAGTTCCCAGGGAGAACCTACTGGAGGCCAATGCGCTTAAAAGAGGCAGAGTCTTCGGTATCTCATCATTAAGGCAGGCGGCAGCACTGCTTAAAGATTTAAGCAGTGGAAACTGCGATAATACAAACCACAATGCCTTTTCCCTTGATTCACTTGATTCAAAGGCAATCGATTTCAATCCTCAAAAAGGATTAGGCGATTTTGCCGATATCAAGGGGCATTGGCTGTTAAAAAGGGCTTTGGAAATTGCTGCCGCGGGCCGGCACAATGTGCTTCTATTTGGACCGCCGGGAAGCGGTAAAACAATGGCTGCCCGAAGACTACCTACTATTCTTCCGCCTTTGACCTGGGAAGAATCCCTGACCGTGACCCGTCTCCACTCAATCGCCGGACTCCTCCCGGAGGGAACCGGAATCATTCACCAGCCCCCTTTTCGAATGCCTCATCACTCGGCTTCCAGTGAAGGTATTATCGGGGGCGGAAAGATCACCAAGCCGGGTGAGGTTTCTTTAGCTCACGAAGGAATTCTTTTTCTTGATGAGGCGGCTGAGTTTAAAGCCTCGTTACTGCAGAGCCTCAGAGAGCCTGTAGAAGATGGCAGGGTGACCATAGCCAGGGCGGGATTGAGCGTTGATTTCCCCGCTTCCTTTCAACTTATACTGGCCGTAAACCCCTGCCCATGCGGGAATCTCGGAAGGCCTAAAGGGGTATGCATCTGCAGTACCACGGAAGTTTACAGGTATTGGAAGAAACTCGGCGGCGCGCTTCTGGACCGCATCGATATTCGTATACCCTTAAAACCTGTAGAAGCTGAGCAGATGTCCCGTGAAGATGAAGAAACCAGTGCCTCTGTGCTTAAACGTGTGCAGAGAGCCGTTTCACTACAGCGTGAAAGATTCAGGAAAAACAATTTCTCCAGAAATTGCAAGATTTCCCCGGGTATTCTCAACGGGATATGCCGTCTGGACAGCATAAGTTCCGGCCTGCTCAAACGTGCTGTAGAAAAGCTCTCCCTCTCTTCAAGAGCCTACCATTCCATTCTGAAAATCGCCCGGACAATAGCGGATCTTGATGAATCGGAATCTATAAAAAAAGATCATGTGTTGGAAGCAATACAGCACAGGCGGTATGGGGATGGGGATGTATTCTGGAATTACAATTAGGTATAGATTTTGTACCTTGCGATTGTATTTCCTTTCGATTTATAGGTATATTCACACTGGGGGATTTAAGGAGGATTTAAATAAAAGTGAAATTGTACAGTAGATTAGAGGTATTGATCTTTACTCTCCTCAGTATAGTGCTTGTGCTTATCATCGCCGGCTTTTTGGGTTTCTTTCATATTCCCCGTTCTGCAACGACGGAAATCACGGAGTTTGAAACACAGCCGGAGCCGGTTTTCATAGGACAGCCCGTTCAGTTTAACAGCAGCCACTTTGAGGATGAGCAGAACAATATTCAAATTTATGAACAATTGAATGAAGCTGTGGTCAATATCACTTCAGTGACATTTGAGTACAACTGGTTTTTAGAACCTGTTCCGAAAGAAGGAACAGGCTCGGGGTCCATAATTGACCAGATGGGCCATGTATTAACCAATTATCATGTGATAAAGGACGCCAAAGAGCTAAGCATTACCCTGGCGGACGGAACTGAATATGGGGGCAGTATCATAGGCACAGATCCTGAGAATGATCTGGCCGTTATCAAATTTGATCCAAAGGGCAAAACCCTAACTACCATTGGATTCAGCAGTGCGCCGAATCTGTATGTAGGCCAGAAGGTCCTGGCTATTGGCAATCCCTTTGCTTTAGAAAGAACTCTTACGACAGGGATCGTCTCCGGTCTGGGAAGGCCGGTGAAAACGGAATCCGGTTTAGTAATTAGGGAGATGATTCAGACCGATGCCTCAATTAATCCGGGAAACTCAGGCGGTCCTCTGCTCAATTCCCGGGGAGAAATGATCGGTATCAACAGCATGATCTTCTCACCCTCGGGGGGCTCGATCGGAATAGGATTTGCGGTACCTGTTGCCACTGCCAGGCGTGTGGTTCCCGATCTGATTAGGTACGGCAGGGTTCAGCGTGGGTGGATAGATATAACCCCGGTTCAGCTCTTTCCTGCCTTAGTACGCTATGCAAAGCTGCCGGTCTATCAGGGTATCCTTGTCTCCAAGATTAAACCCGGAAGTTTTGCTGACAAGGCAGGTCTGAAAGCCGGGGATCATGCTGTGCGTTACGGCAGATCCATTATTTATCTCGGCGGCGACATTATCATCGAAGTGGATAAGATGCCCGTAAACTCTCTTTACGATCTTTTAGGTGCTTTAGAGGATAATAAGCCCGGGGAGACGGTGGAAGTCAAGGTCATACGGGGCAGGAAGCAGAAAACCCTATATATAAAGCTCTCAAAACGGCCGAAAAATTTTCAGTGGTAGCATGATTAATATATAATGTTGATTCAGGCGTGTGATGA
The DNA here is from genome assembly GCA_030615505.1 of Spirochaetales bacterium. Classification (GTDB taxonomy): domain Bacteria; phylum Spirochaetota; class Spirochaetia; order SZUA-6; family DRHE01; genus JAUWZD01. The sequence continues at coordinate 42,222 of JAUWZD010000014.1, forward strand.
TAATAGGTTAGATCGGTCATTATGCCAAATTAATATTCTATCTCACTTTCTGAAAAAAAATGCAGAGCCTTGACATGAAAAAATATCAGTCGTATATTTTGAGACATTATTTCATATAGAGAGACAGATGACAAAGCTTCTTTCCTCTGTTAAAAAATCCATGAAAGTATTGGATACCTTCACTGAGGACCAACCGGAGATGAGTCTGACAGAAATAAGCAAGATCCTGCATTCACACAAAAGCTCAATTTCAAGAATCCTGATTACTCTATCGTCTGATGGATTTGTTGAAAAGAATCCCCTGAATAACAAATATCGGCTCGGTTTGAAACTGCTCGATTTAGCCAATAGAGTATCGAACCGTTACGATTTAAGGGAGCATGCGGGCCCGTTTATGGAAAGCCTGGCTGAGAAAATAGGAGAAATCATCCATCTCTCCATTCTGGATGGAAATGAAATTGTTTATCTTGAAAAAAAGGGACAGGGACAGCCTCTAACCGTGGCTACAAGGGTTGGTGGAAGAAATCCCGCTCACTCATCAGCCATGGGAAAGGTGCTTTTATCCGGACTGTCTAAGAAAGAGCTGGCCGACGTTCTTGATGTTGGTCCTCTGGTTAAATTTACGCCCAACACCATAACAGAGATTCCGGAGCTGTTAAGAGAGCTTGAGCATGTAAAGGAGCAGGGTTTTGCACTGGATGATGAAGAATCTTTTCCGGGAATTCGCTGCGTGTCTGCTCCACTGTACAGCCGGGAAGGAAGAATCATCGCAGCCATAAGCGCCTCGGTTCCAAAACAGAGAATGGGAAACATGAGAATAAGAGAGATTCGCAAACAAGTTATTGAAACCGCTCGCTTGATTTCAGAGCGGATCAGCTTAAGCGGGTTAAAGGAGTAGTATGAAAGACATGCAGAGATTTATACGAAGAGGAAACACTGAAATTGAACATTACGTGCCTGGTAAGTCTATTGAAGAGGTTCAGGCCGAACTGGGACTTTCAGAAATTGCAAAGATGGCGTCCAACGAGAATCCATTGGGACCGTCTCCTAAAGCTGTAGAGGCTATGGAAAAGGAACTCAAGAATGTCAACCTCTACCCTGATGCACCCTGCACATTACTCATTAGGGAGATGTCTGAGAGGCTGAGTATTGATCAGGATATGATCACTTTTTCCAACGGGGCCGACAACTGCATCAGATTGATAGGCAGTGCATTCATCAATGAAGGGGATGAGATTTTGATGGCCGATCCGACCTTTTTCGTTTACACGACTGCCGCTAGAATCATGGGGGGACGGCCTGTTTACATCAGCCTTAAGAAGCATGTCCATGACCTTAAGGCTATGCAGAAAAGAATCGGTCCCCGTACGAAGCTGGTCTTCGTTTGCAATCCGAACAATCCAACAGGGAGCATCGTAAGGAAAGATGAGCTGGACGATTTTGTATCCGAATTACCTGAGAACGCCGTTTTAGTTTTGGATGAGGCATATAATGATTTTGTATCGGATGAAGGATATCCTGACGGTTTAGACTATATCAAAAAGGGACACAATGTAATATCCTTGCGCACCTTTTCCAAGCTGTACGGGATTGCCGGGCTGAGGATTGGCTATGCCCTGGGGCAGAGAGATTTCATTGCTGCATTGAACAGGGTGCGAGAGCCCTTTCCCGTCTCAAGAGTGGCTCAGGCTGCGGCTTTGGGCGCTTTGAAAGACGAAGAATTCAGAGAAAAGGTTCTAAAGAACAATGAGCAGGGAAAAACCTATCTATGTGAAGAGTTTGAAAAGATGGCCCTTCCCTATGTTCCTTCATACACCAATTTTGTCTTTGTGGATCTTAAGAGGGACTCAGAGGGGATCAGTCAATCTCTGTTAAGAAAGGGAATCGTAATCAGACCGGGCTGCCTGTGGAAATGTCCCTCATTCATAAGGGTCACGATCGGTACCACGGAAGAAAACAAAAAATTCATAAATGCCCTCAGGGAATGTATTGGATACGGCCCGTAAATAGGGAATTAACCTTATAAAAGCAAAGTAAATAAGAGAGGAGGAGGTGCATATGTTACTGAAGGAACTAAGCGATGCAGTGGAATCGGGTGACAGGGACAGAAGCGAGATCTTAGCCGGAAAGCTGATGGATGAAGGAGCCGATCCCCTTCAGACGATCTCATCCCTGACAGAGGTGATGGGCGGGATTGGGGAAAGATTTTCCCGCCTTGAAATCTTTCTTCCTGAGATGATGCAGTCGGGAGAAGCCATGGCCGCTGCTGTAGCGGTTTTTACCCCAAAACTAAAGAAGGAGGAAGGCGGGAGTTCAAAGGGAAAAGTGGTCTTAGGCACTGTAAAGGGCGACCTGCATGAGATTGGTAAAAATATTGTGAAGCTGATGCTCGAAGCCAATGTCTTCCAGGTCAAAGACCTAGGGGTCGATGTGGATCCGCTGAACTTTATCAAGGAGGCTGTGGCTATGGATGCGGATGTTATTGCTGCTTCCTCGTTGATGACCACCACAATGCCCCATCAGAAGGAGATAATCGAGATTCTTAAGGATAAGGGCATGAGAGACAAGTACAAAGTTGTAATCGGCGGAGCCCCCACCACACAGGAGTGGGCTGATGAAATCGGGGCGGACCTTTACTGTCCCGATGCGGGTTCTGCTTCTCAGAAGATAACGGAGATCTTGAAAAAATAAGTGATACAGATAACACAATAATGAAGCTTTTAGACAAGGAGGTATTGAATGTCAAATCCGTATCGTCTCTGGGAGATTCAACAACGCTCAAATACCGGTCCATATTGCGATGAAGACGATTTTCTCCCCAAGATATTTACACCAAAACTGAAAGGTATTATCAAAAAGTACGAGATTAAATACGATCCGGAAAGACTAATTCCGGTTGATGACGATCTTGCCGATCGTGTATGGCAGGCAGGGTGGGAGCTTTTCCGGGAAGTGGGCCTTTACAACACGGATACCCACCGGATTATAAAGGTCTCTGACGAAGAAATAAAAGAAGCCCTCTATATGGCCAGTGATCGATATTGGGTAGGGGCGGGAAAAGACGCTGTATTGTGGAAGCACCGCCGGGTTGAGGACACTGAGCCGCCGTTTTGCTTATTCAGCCCGGACTGTACCTGCTCCGAGGAGCTCCACTACTCCATGTGCTTAGCCTTTTTGAAGGAACCGCTCCTCGATGGTTTTTGTGCACCTATTCTAGAAAATTCCATAGGCCTGAAGATTCGCTCCGCCTCCCCATTTGAGATAAACGGCTGTACACAGCATATCTACAACCTTCGCTTAGCCGCCAGGCAGGTCGGCCGACCCGGTGTTTTCCTTGTGGCCGTGGGAACGGCGGAACATGACAGCGGGCAGATCGCGGTATCCAATAATGAATGGGGAGTCCGGACAACCGATGCACGCATTATCGGAACACTTACAGAGTTTAAAACTGCAGATACAATGCTCAACCGTGTGGTTCACTGCTGCCAGTATGGATGCTACTCCGGAAACTTAACAGGTCCTATCTACGGCGGATGGTGCGGGGGATCAGAAGGGATAGCAGTCGCCTTAGTGGCGTACAGTCTCAACGGTCTGTGTATATACGGTTCCATTTTCAATCAGCACTTCCCCTTCCACTTAAACTGGGGATCCAATACGACCCGGGAGCTCTTGTGGCCAATTGCTTCGGCCGGCCAGGCCATGGCCAGGAACAGCAAGCTTCTCTATACATCCAATGGATTCTCAAATGCAGGCCCTATGACCGAGATGGTTTTTTACGAAACGGCCTGCCATGCCTTAGTCAGTACTGTGACAGGCTGGCACCTTTGGGAGATGGCATCAGCCCGGAATAAATACAGGAACAGGGCAACACCTTTGGAAGCACGAATCGGCATGGAGGTAGGTCATGCAGCGGCACGCCAGGGTATGACAAGAGATAAGGCAAATGAAATTGCCTTAAAGCTTTTAGTTAGATACGAAGACAGGGCGGCGGATGCTCCAATGGGTAAGGAATACCAGGAGTGTTACGATGTCGCCACGGCCCTTCCAACCCAGGAGCATTTCGATATGTACAGGCGGGTCAAGGATGAGCTATCCGATATGGGAATAGAATTTCCTTATTAAATAAGGGGCAAAGCATGAAGCGTATGATCAGCGGCAATCAGGCAGTGGCTTTTGCCGCTTTGGAAGCAGGAATAGAGCTGGCTTCAGGATATCCGGGAACCCCTTCCACGGAAGCTTTAACTGAGATTTGTAATTTCTCAAAAATAAACGATCCCTCTCCTTATGTTGAATGGAGCACGAACGAGAAAGTGGCCTTTGAGATAGCAGCCGGAGCGGCGTGGGCCGGAAAGAGGGCCTTAGTAACCATGAAGATGTCCGGAGCTAATGTTGCTCTGGATTCCATTGTGTCCGTGGCCTACTCAGGGACAATCGGCGGCCTGGTCATCTATATGGCCGATGACCCCGGTGCAGAAGCAGGAATGCCGGAGCAGGATTCAAGATACTTTGCTCTTCTTGCGGGACTGCCTCTGCTGGATCCCTCAAGCCCCGGGCGGGCATTTCATTTAACAAAGTATGCTTTCAAGCTCTCTGAAGCTGTTGAGCTGCCGGTCATACTCAGAGCCGTTACTTCGGTTGCTCATACTAAGGAGATAGTAGAGGCGGATTACAGATATCATCCCCTTGCCAGGAAACCGGAATTCAAAAGGGACATATTGCGATTTACCAAGGCGGGGTCTGCGATTTGTGTTGATCAGCATAAGACTCTATTAGATAGACTCAAGCTTTCTAAAGATGTTATGCACACCCATAAGATAAATCAGATTCATCTGAACGGCGGGAATGAGAAAAGAGGATTATGCGTAATAAGCTCCGGGGTTTTAAATCATGATGTTGATGAAATCTTAAGTTCACGACCCGGGATCTCCTCCCTTAAATTGGAAGCAATTTACCCCCTCGATGAAGATAATATAACCGGGGTGCTGAAGAACTCCGAAGGGATCGTCATATTCGAAGAGCTTGAACCTGTAGTAGAGATGCTCGTGCGGAGCCTGGCATCCGGGCTGAACTGGAAGGGGAGAATCATCGGTAAACTAGACGGTGTTCTACCCAGAACCGGAAGATACTCCTCTAAGGAGATACTGAAAGGGATAAATGAGCTTGAGGGAAACGAGAGGCAGGAGGAGGTCGGAACAAAGACACAAACCTACAAGCATCCTATTACCTTTTGTGCCGGATGTCCCCACAGGGGAACATATGTAGCACTTAACCGTGTGCTTAAGAGACTTAAACTCAAGAAAGAGGAGACCGTTGTTACGGGCGATATAGGCTGTACGATCCTCGGTATGAACCCGCCGATCGATTCCTGCTGGACAGAGGTTTCCATGGGCTCGAGTATAGGTCTTGCCCAGGGTCTTGCATTAAGCGGCCTAAAAGCTCCTGTAATTGCCACAATCGGGGATTCAACTTTTTTCCACGCCGGTATTCCCCCGCTTATAAATGCAGCTCAGCATAATTCAGATATATTGGTGATTATTTTGGATAACGGCTGGACCAGCATGACCGGTTTCCAGATCAATCCCGGTACGGAAGAGATGCTCCAGGGCGGTAATAACAGGAGGGTTGATATTGAAAAGATCGTAAGGGCCATTGGTGTGGATTACCTGGAGATAATAGACCCGTTCAAACAGGAAGATTCCGTAGAAGCAATCAGTAAAGCAATTCAAGCAGGTGGCGTGAGAGTAATAATTGCTAAGAGAGAATGTGCTTTGACTGCATTGAGAAGGGAAGGGCGGGAAATAAAATTTCGAATTTACCATGAGAAGTGCACTTTCTGCAGATCATGCATGAGAGAAACGGGATGCCCGGCCCTTGAAGTTAAGACTATCCGGGATAAGCAGGTTATGAGCATTGATGCAGACCAGTGCACGGGCTGCGGACTATGTGCAACGTGCTGTTCATTTGGGGCGATTAACCCGGCTGATCAGTCCGGACAAGGAGCTTAAAATATGTCTGAAAATCTGTTTGTTACCGGCGTGGGGGGTCAGGGAACCATTACGCTCTGCAATTTGATTGCTGAGCATGCATCGGATCATGGCTTTAGAACCTCTTTTTTCCAATCAAGGGGTATGGCTCACAGGGGAGGAAGAGTGACCGGTGAAATAAGGATAGCAGAGAATGAAGATGAGAGCTTCGGCCCGCGCATTTCTCAAGACGGCGCGGATATTCTTATTGGAATGGAGATTGCCGAGTTGATCAATTCCTATTCCTATTTGAAAGAGGGAGGAATCGTAATAATAGTTAACTATTCCTATATACCGTCAGAGGTAATTCTTAAGAAGAAAGAGTTTCCCTCCCTACAGCAGGCAGTTGAGCTTTTCTCTAAAAAAACAAAGCAAATCTATTCAGCCGTCGAGCAGGTCAATCCGGTTAATCTCTTTACTTTAGGCTTATTTTCTGCAGTAAAGAGCTCTTTTAAGGTTGAGTCTGATATTTTTTCCTGCATCAGTTTAGAAAAAACAATAATGAATAAAATGAAAAGAAATAAGGAAGAGAACATCAAGGCCTTCAGGCTGGGATATGAGTATGGAAAAAAAACTAAAGAGATCTTTTGAGAGTTTATTCTATCCCGGAAAAGTAGCCGTATTCGGCTCAGTTAAAGAGAAAAAAATCGGAAATCAGGTTATTACACAGATGTTAAATGGCAATTTCAAAGGAGAGATATTTGCCGTAAATCCTAAGGGTGAGAAACCTGAAGGCTATCCATCTATTCCGGGCATGCCGGATATAAATGAGGTTCAGGGCGGAATTGATCTGGCCATTATTACCGTACCTGCCCGATTTGTTGCAGAAACCCTTGAGAAATGCGGTTCAGGCGGAGTGCCCATTGCCGTGGTATTGAGCTCAGGTTTTTCCGAGGTGGGTAATATTGAAGGTGAAAGAAGGATAACTGAAGTTTCCAGGGAATTTGGGATAAGGGTAATCGGTCCCAACTGCGCCGGTATTATGAATACTAAGAGCTCGCTCTTTGCAAGTATTGAGGTCAAGGCCCTGCCGGGAAGCACAGGATTTATCACTCAAAGCGGAGCGGTGGGCGGAGCTGTACTGGCCATGGCTGAAAACAGGGGCATCGGATTCTCTAAATTCGTGAGTTACGGGAATAGGGCGGATATTGGTGAATTGGAGCTTTTGGAGTATCTGGCTGATGATGAAGATACGGATGTTATTGCCATGTATATTGAAAGCATTGATAGGGGGTTTGAGTTTCTCCGTATCGCCGGAAGCGCTGCTCAAAAAAAGCCTTTTATACTCATCAAATCGGGCAGGAGCGGCTCCGGTATGAGGGCGGCCAGTTCACATACCGGCTCCATGGCAGGAGCGGATGCTGTTTTTGATGTGGCATTTAAACAACTCGGGATTATTCGGGCTGCAGGAATAGAAGAGATGCTTGATCTATGTGACGGGTTCAATCATCTTCCCCGGCTCTCAGGCAGAGATATTGCAATAATTACAAACTCAGGCGGACCTGGAATTTTAACCGCCGACCGCGCCGAAGAGTTCGGGCTTTCTGTGCCGGAGCCTGGTCTTAAATTGAAGAGCAGACTAAGGAGCTTTCTATCCGAAAATTGCTCCCTGGGCAACCCTGTAGACCTGACGGTAGAAGGCTCCGGCCTGAATTTCAAAAGAGCCATAGATGCCATGATCGAGGATAAATACAGCGGCGTAATCGCGATTAATGTTGCAACACCCTTTTTAGATTCCCTGGAACTTGCCCGGGGCATAACCGGGGCAGGCAGAGGGCTTAAGGTCAAAAAGCCTGTTGCCGCTGTTTTTATGGCCGGTGAAATCGTGGAAGAGGCTGTAGAATTCCTTAAACAGAACAATGTTCCCGTATTTCCCACAGGGGAGAGGGCTGCTTTTGTTTTCTCAAAGCTCTTCGAGTATTACTCTCATAAACATAGGGCCAAAGAGACAGAGGAAGCCGGAGAAAAGGAACTGCCCCTAACCGCACCTGTTTTGGAGCCGGAAGCCGCCGCTTTCCTAAAAGAGCATGATTTTCCTGTACCCGAATGCATCCATATCAAGTCCAAAGATGAGCTTGAGCATAGAGCCGGGGATTTAAGTTTTCCTTTAGTCATGAAGGTCGTTTCACCAGAGATTATTCATAAAAGTGATTCAGGCGGAGTTGTGCTGAACATTGAGAGCATGAATCGGCTCCGGGATGTCTATCCGGAGATAGAGAGAAAGTTCTCTGACCGTGGGTTCAGAGGAGTCCTGCTGTATGAGCAGATCCTTAAGGGTGTTGAGACAATAGTGGGAATGAAACGGGACCCACTGTTCGGGCCAGTTATCATCGCAGGAGCGGGGGGAGTTTTAGCAGAGCTTATCAGGGATATATCAATAAGAATTGCACCGGTGGATAAGCTTGATGCTGAAGAAATGATATCCGCTCTTAAAATAAACAAGCTCTTATCCGGCTTCCGGGGAGGTCCTGAATGCAACAGGAAAGCACTGGCTGAGTTAATAGTGATGCTGTCTCAGTTATCTTTGGAGTATCCCTCCCTATTGGAAATAGATCTTAACCCTGTTTTCGTATCTGAAAAGGATGTAGTAATAGCCGATGTGCGGATAATAGTGGAATAGCCTGTCGTTTTTTCTTTTTCCCTTCACTTAAACTAAAAAAACTAATATCATAACACTAGTCAGGGCAGTTTATGAAATTTTATTTTATAAAGATACGATATCGCATATTTACCTTTTTTATAGTAATCAGTTTGATTGAAGTTTTCTTTTTATTCTTTGTGACCACTACTTTTTTAAAAAGAGATAGTATTAACTCAATAAAGAAGGATCTGTCTACCTCTGCTGAAGATACTCTTAAGCAATTAGAAGATAGAAAAGGATATTTAAGGAGTTTACTTGTAGAGGCTTCGCTTTTTTTAGATCCTGAAAGATTGGAATTGAACGTCAATTTCAAATCAGATCATTTTGAAAAAGTCTATTTTGTTCATTTGTATGGTAAAATTGTTTTATTACAAGGAAAAACAGAATTCGATAGAATATTTTTCTGTACTGAATATTCCGAAGTATATTCGGATTATTTTATTGAACAGGGGAATTTAAATATTGTAAATGTCTGTCCCGTTTATTTTAACAAGAAGGATAGTTTGAAAAGAATATTTTCAGGAAGCCTTGTAGGGATAACAAAATTAAATAATTATGATTTAAGAGAGCTTGCCAAAAAGAATAATATTGATATTGCTATTACTTATTACAACCGTTCAATATTATCGAGTTTTGCCGAGTTTTCACATAAAAGCTTAAAATCTATGGGAGATGCATCATTGCTTATTATACAGGGTATGCCTTACTTGATAGAAAAGAAAGCATATTCCGATAATGTGATGCTTTTATACAGTTCTGAAGTTTTTTTTGCAAAGAGTTTTTTACCTGTTTTAGGCCAAATTAATAGAATTACAAATAATATAATAATCTTTTTTTTAGTATTTATATTGCTGCTGTTCATTGCTGCAATAGTTATTTCTTGGCAGACAACCAAACCGATATCAAATCTTATTAATGCTATTCAGAAAGTAGGTATTGGTGATTATGAAGCAAGAGTTAATGTGAGGGTAAAAGATGAGATTGGGATTTTAGCGTCTGAGTTTAATAAGATGATAAAAAAGATAGCATCTGCACGCGAATCCATGATCAAGTATACAGAAGATATTAAGCTTCTTCAATTATATAATTACTATATTATTGAATCTATACCGGAACCATTGCTTACATCTGATAAAACATTAAAAATAGAATATTTCAATAATGCATCTAAAAAATTATTCGGACAGATAAAAGACAGAACCGATTTAAAGACATTATTCTTAAAAGTATTTAAGAATGACGACTATAATGAAATTATTAATGCAGTAAAAACTGAAAGAGAGATATTTAAGAAGAATATTATATTAAAAAACAATCATATCTATAATATTTCTACTCATATTGTTAAGTTACAGAATAAAGATCTCAATAAATCCATTATATATTTTCAAGATATAACTGATATTATTAAAATGGAATCAAGAATACTGCAATCAGAAAGGCTTTCATCCCTTGGCATATTAAGCGCAGGGATCGCGCATGAAATAAATAATCCTCTTGGGGCTATTCTAAGCCATGTACAGCTATTAAAGGAGGATACGAATATAAGTGATGCAGGGCATGAGTCGTTAAAATGGATTGAATCGGAGACAAGAAGGATCGATGGTATTGTTACAAAGCTGCTTAATTTTGCCTCTATAGATTCAGATAATAGCAATGAAAGCTGTAATCCCGAAACTGCATTAAGATTGACGCTTGATTTTATAAGCCATTTTGCTAAGAGAAATAAAGTACTTTTCGAAATAGAACTGTCCGATGAAGATATTTCTGTTATTACGGGCATTGAAGAGCTAAAACAGGTTTTTTTAAATTTATTTTTAAATTCAATTACAGCAATGGAAAATAGCACTGAAAAAAATATAAAGATAGTATCCAGCGTATTAGACAAAAACTGGCAGGTCATTATTTCGGATACAGGATGCGGTTTCAAATCTGAAGACAGCTTAAAGATATTTGATCCATTTTTTACTACAAGACAGGGAAGAGGAGGGACAGGATTGGGTTTATCCTTATGTTTTCGAATAATTAAGAAAGCAGGTGGGAGTATTGAAGCTATGCCAATCGATTATGGCGCAAGGTTTGTAATTTTAATGCCAATAAACGGAAGGAAAAAATGAAAAAGGTATATATTATTGACGATGAGGAATCAATTAGATCGGCATTGGATATAACCATAAAAAAGATGCGGATGCAGGCGGTATTGTTTGATAATGCAGAAGATGCTTTTTTAGAATATGAAAATCAAAATGACGCAGATCTTATTATTACAGATCTTGTACTTCCCGGCTGGGACGGTATGAAACTGATTTCAAAAATGAAAAGCATTTATAATTCCCCACCAATAATTGTAATAACTTCTTACGGAACAATTCCTAAAGCTGTAAGTGCAATAAAAATGGGAGCCTTTGATTTTATTACAAAACCTTTCGAGATTGAACGTATTAGAACCAGTATAGGAAATGCACTTAAATTAAGAAAAATCGAGGGCGAAAATAAAAGATTAAAGGCCGCATTGGAGATATTCCAAACGCATCCGGAAATATTATATAGAAGCAAAGCAATGCAGAATATAATTGATACAGTTAATAAAATAAGCTGTGCAGAAGTACCTGTTCTTATTTCCGGTGAAACCGGAACTGGAAAAGAACTACTTGCAAAGGCCATTCATAATAAGAGCAATAGGAGTTCAAATCCTTTTATAGCGGTCAATTGCTCTGTTTTATCCGGTTCTCTGCTTTTAAGTGAACTCTTTGGCCATGAAAAGGGGGCCTTTACAGGCGCTGAAAATGCTCGCATTGGTAGATTTGAGCTTGCAGATAAAGGAACGTTATTTTTTGATGAGATTGGTGACATGGAGCTGGATGTGCAGTCCAAAATATTGAGAGTTCTGGAAAACGGATGCTTTATGAGATTGGGCGGAGAAAGACTGATAAAAGTTAATGTCAGAGTAATTTCTGCAACCAATAGGGATTTAAAACGCCTGGTGGTCGAAGGAATATTCAGAGAGGATCTTTATCATAGATTAAAAGTTATAGAGATAAAACTTCCACCTTTAAGTGAGAGAGAAGAAGATTCTTTGCTTATTGCTAAAGAGTTCATAAAGGAGTTTTCTATCAAATACGATAAGAAAGGTCTTTATCTTAGTAGAGAAGCTGAAAAAGCCATTAAATCTTATATATTTACAGGAAATATAAGGGAATTAAAAAACAGGATTGAAAGAGCTGTATTATTAACGGATAAGCCATTGATAGAAAGGAATTTCCTTTTTGAATCTGATGAGTGTGATAGAGGAAGTATTGATAGCGGATATAATGAATCAATTAACGAACAGAATCTTAGATATGCTGTAAAGGCTTTAAAAGCCGATTTTGAAATACAAAGAATAAGAAATGCGCTTAAAATATGCAGGGGCAATAGAACGGAAACCGCTAAATATCTTGGTCTTTCGCGTAAAGGATTAAGGGAAAAGATGATTAAATACAATATCACATGGCAAAAATAAGACCTTTTATAATTATCAGCTTTATTCTATTGTTTTCGGCCTGTTTTTCAAACGAAAGAAAGTCAGAACAGGTAATTATTAGTTACTGGACAACTTCAAATCAAGATACCAAGCAACTGGAATTGGAATTAATAATGGAGTTTCAGAAGAAGTATCCATACATCTCTGTAATAAGAAGAGATTACAATACAAGCGATTATGCTAAAATATTATATAATGCTTTTAATTCAAATAATGCCCCTGATATTTTTACTCTTAATGCAGCATTCAGTATGCCACTAATTACTGATGGGCATTTAGAGCCTCTAAATATTTCATTGCTTGAATATGAGAATGTGTATGAATTAATAGAAAAATATATTCCCGGGAGCTTGCTCGGCGCAACCTATTGGAATCAGATATTTGGATTGCCGGTGGAAACAAGTAATCTGTGCCTTGTGATAATAAATGATTCCTTTAAAGGCAATATTAAGACATTTGAGGAACTGCTTGAATATTCTAAAATAAATTCCATGGTAAAAAATATAGATAAGAATATCATAGTTTATTTTAATATTAATGACGACCAGCCTGTCTTATGGTTTTCGGCAATGCTTTCCCAGTTGGGAGGGAAACTGGTAATTCCGGAATTAAGAAGAGCCTCGATCAATAATAAGGCCGGAAGGTATCTTTTTAAATATCTATCTGAATTCAGAGACAGGGGTCTTGAGAGTCCATTTATTTTTTTCAACAACTCAACTGCATTTTTTTGCAGTATGCAGCAGATTTTTCAGGCAATAAAAGCAAATCCCGATAATATTAATAAGATTAGTGTATTTAAATTTCCTCGTTTTAAAACCAGAATATTTGACAATGGTTCCGATCTTTATCTTAAGTATTTTTATGTAAATAGTCATTCTGATTTGGTAAAAAGAAAGGCCGGCTGGATGCTTGCTGATTGGTTAACTTCACATCCATTTAAATATCTTAAGAATGCAGGTGTTATACAGCCTAATAAAAGGCTTTTTAAGGATTATTTTAAAGATCCAATTCCTTTTTGCGATATATTTATTGAAGATATAGAGAATTGCCGGTTTCCACAATTTCTCCCTGAATTTAAAAAGATAAACAGGACAGTTATAGATTTTATTAGCTATTTCTTTAATTCAGAAATTACACCTTCTAAGGCTGCGGAGATGCTGCAGGCTGAAATTGATAATATCCTGAAATAGATAATGTTACCCAATGGTTCCATAAATGTAACCATTGGGTTTCAAAACCAGTCGTTTTTTTAAAAGCTAAAGCTAAAATTGAAATTGACATAATTTATATATAAGATTGTATACTTCTTTTTGTAATTAATTATCTTATAAGACATTATAAAATTAGTACGAGATTTTACCCATACACGTATAGGTAATTAATTATGAAAATGTGTTGATTGGCATGTTAATTGCTATGAATTATATAAAAATACTCTAAAGGAGGGCGTGTATGAAAGCCGCTAAGTCTTTGATTATATTAATTTTTCTTACTGGTGGATTGGTTTTGGCTTTTGCCGGTGGGCAGGCTGAAAAGGAAAAGCCGATTAAACTGGTTTACTGGACCCATGAAGACCCCAACAGGACACTACTTGAGGAAGCTTATATTGAGGAGTTTAAAATAGAAAATCCTCAAGTATTAGTTGTAAGGGAGACAACTCCTTCAAAAAAGATGAAGGAAAAGATATTAACGGCGTTTGCTGCAGGAAAGGGGCCTGATATCTTTAACAGGGATTCTGATGAGGAGTTCCAGTACATTGTAAACGGAAGGGTGGCTCCTGTTAATATTTCTGCACTTGGATATAAAAACCTCGATGCTTTAATAAAAGATTATCTGCCAGGAACCTTCGACGGCGCAATATATAAGGGAAAATTGTACGGGCTGCCGCTTGAGATTACCAACTGGTGCATATTCATGAATAATAGATATTTTAAAGAGGTAGGGCTTGATCCTGGAAAAGATCATCCAAAGACCTGGGAGCAAATGGTTAATGTTGCAGAAAAGCTCACAATAAGGGATGGCGAAGTAATTACAAGAAGAGGTTTTGATTTCAGATATCCGTACTATTTCCAGTTCTTAGTGCCCATGGTCAATCAATTAGGCGGTACCGTATTATCCAAAGATAGAAAAACCGCAGCAATCGATTCTCCTGACTGGATTAAGGTATTGGATTATATGCAGCAGTGGGGGCCGAACGGTCTGAATCTGGGTACTCCGACCTACAAGAATGCACGAAGAACTTTTAATAAGGATGACAACTCAGTTGCCATGTGTACTACAGGATTATACCAGGTGGCGAGAATAAGGAAAGAAAATCCCGATTTGCTTAACTATATTTCAATAGTTCCATATCCAAGATTTAAAGATGCCGTTAATGATAACGGTTGCGCTATTTACGGCCACTATCTGATGGTAAACTCCCAGGCTTCAAAAGAAAATCAGGAAGCTGCCTGGAAGTTGATCATGCATATGGTAAGCCATGTTGAAGATTATGTGGAAAAGTGCGGGCTCATCATTCCCAGTAAAGAGCTTTTAGCGAGTGCTAAGTTCAAATCAATAAAATGGGCAGATGTATTTACCGGCGATCTGTCAAAATCGAATTTTGTATTCCTGCATAAAGATGGGCAGAGGATACAGGAAGTGATAAGGGAGCTTGTTGAAGCAGTAATGCTTACAGAAGCTCAGCCGGCAGATGCAGCGGGGAAGGCAAAAGCGAAGATTAATGAAATCTTAAAAGAAAGCTTATAAAAGTCGAGTTTAGAAGTCTTCCGGATGTCTTCTAAAAAAAGGCATCCGGAAGTTATTTTTATTTTGAGGGATAAAAGATGAATGTAAAAAGCCATCAGAAATGGGGATGGTTTTTTGTGCTTCCTGCAGTTCTGTTTTTCGCTATATTCAGATATATGCCCATGCTGTATGCGTTTTTTGCAAGTTTTCATTTTAAGGATATAATCTCTTTAAATCCACCGGTATTCGTTGGTTTTAAAAACTATATACAGATATTTACAAGCACTGATTTTTTAAATTCTATAAAAGCAACTTTAATATTTGCCTTAGGATGTTTTTGTCCTTTGGTTTCAGTTTCTCTTTTTCTTGCAGTTTTAATTGTGGG